>JBCDLQ010000494.1:0-2579 GCA_039414335.1 Pseudomonadota bacterium
CCATCGTGACGAGCAGCCGCGCCTGGACAACGGGAAGTTCCGCCAGTTCGGTTCCGATGGACTCAACGCCTGCGGCCAGCAGTTCTGACGCGGAGGGCTCTTCGCCCTGGGACTCGAACGCATTGGATGACTGAAAAATGTTGGCGAGAAAATCAGCGACCTGATTGGCTTCAGCCTCGCTGCGCTGTGCTTCCACTAACTGTTGACTGGCCTCCAGCGCTTGCCAGGTCGCAACACCGGTACCTGCAATCAGGCTGATCACAGCGGCGAGTAAGGCGCCACTAGCCAAGGGGTTTCGCGCCGCCCAGCGCAGGCTGAGTCGGACAGGAGTGAGCGGTCGCGCCCCCACCGGCCGTCCGAACTGCCAGGCTTCGAGATCGTCAAGGAGTTCAGCTGCACTCCGATATCGATTCTGAGGATCGACGGCCAGGCTCCTCGCCAGAACGGCTTCCAGATCACGAACGCGCGGAAGGGCTCTCGGTTCCAAGCGCCGAGAGAGCGGCGCGGGTTCCTGTTCAAGCAGTTGCTTGGCCAGCGAGTTTTCATCGCTCTTGGCGGAACGATCGAAGGGATGCCCGCCGGTCAGCATTCGATAGATCAACAGACCGAGCTGGAAGACATCAGTTGCAGCGCTGGTTCGCTCGTTTCGAAGCTGTTCGGGTGCAGCAGCGGTCGGCGTCAGAATGCCGCTGCGAGTGGCTTCAGCCTGGCCCGTGGCATCCAGGAGCGTTCCAATGCCAAAATCCATCAGCCGCGCTAGTCCCTGATGGTCCACCAGCACGTTGGCCGGTTTGATATCCCGGTGAAGCACGAGGCGGCTGTGAGCGAAGGCAACGGCTTTGACGATCTGCATGGCCAGCGCAACGCGATCGGCCAGTGCCATGTCATGGTGTTCGCAATAGCGGTCGATCGGCAGGCCATCGACGAGCTCCATGACCAGATAGGGAATGCCTTCGTCCGTCGTTCCCCCATCAAGAAGTCGGGTTATATTCGGGTGCTCGAGCTGCGCCAACAGCTGGCGCTCGCGCTCGAAGCGCGCGACAAAGTCGCCTAATGGCGTGGCCAGCAGTTTGACCGCGACGGTTTGCTCATAGTCACCGCTGATGCGGCGAGCGCCGTAGACCTCACCCATGCCGCCGGCGCCAAGAAGTTCAGTCAATTCGAATCGATCGACGCGTTGCCCGATGCGAGTACTTTGGCGGTTCTGCGCCAGCCCCGGTGCCTGCTCGGCCGCGCTGTCAGCGAGTTTGTCACTGGACTGAGCCCGCAGCATCTTGAGAACCTGTTCGCGCTCGAACGCATCAAGGTCAGCCAGTTCCTGGAGCCAGGTCTCAGGACTGTGATCGCAAAGCGATTCGAAGCGCTTGCGAACCTTTTCCCATTGCTGCGGTGACAGTTGGCTCATATGGATTCGCTCAGGGCAGCAGGTTCAGGACAGCTGCGAGGCCAGAAAGGCGCGCGCAGTTCGCGTGTCCCGTTTGATCGTGGGCTCGGATACGTTCAGCAGCTCGGCGACTTCAGCGACGGACATGCCGCCGAAGTAGCGCATCTCGATGACACGCTCCAGGCGCTCATCCATCTGGCCCAGCTCGTTCAGCGCTGCATCGAGGGCCAGCAGGTCGCTGACTTCTGAATCGATGGCGGCCGGCTCGATCACCAGACCTTCCAGGGAGAGCTTCTTCTGATCAGCGCCATGTTTCGTCCGAGCCCTGCGCCGCGCGGCGTCGATCAGGATGTGGCGCATGACCTTGGCCATGGTGGCGTAGAAATGGCGATCGCTATCCCAGTGATGGATCAGGTCGCCCAGCTTGAGATAGGCCTCGTGCACCAGAGCGGTGGTATTCAGCGTCGCCGCGGGGCTTCGCGCCTGTTTGCGAAGCTGGGCACGGGCGAGCGTCTTGAGTTGGAGATACAGCGCAGCAGACAGCCCGAGCTCGTCGGCAATGAGCTGGTCTGAACCTTGAGCGACTTCCCCGTCCATAGGCCTTGCGTCCCATCGGCAGATTGAAAAGTATAGAAGGTCAGTCCGCGAAACCCCAAAGGCTCAATCCGCTGCGATTCTCAAGGGCTCAGCATCCGGTGACCGGTAGCGTTGATCGCTACCTGTCTCCCGATCATCAAGGGAGATAGAGGGCGAGCGCTAGTCCTGACGAATCGCAGTCATGGTTGAAGACTGCTCTCGCCAGCGGCGGAACTGGGCATTGACCGCTTCGGCCGAATTCATCTGCGGTTCGGAGGCGGGGGTGATGCCTTGTTCGGCTTCGCTTTCCGTGATCCGTTCAACGGCGACATTGAATGCATCACCTAAGGTATCGGCTTTGCCGAGGTTGTCGACGAGCAGTGCACGGCCGAAGTCGGTCATGTCGTTTTCATCGGCACAACCAAAACTTGTCCGATCCCGTCGGGAAGCGGTGATGACCGTGGTGTTCTCGTTGTCCAGGTAGGGAATGAATCCGCCCGAAAAGCACGCTGAAACGATAAGCACCTGGTATTTGAGGCCAAGCGGTTCCAGCATCTGGGCCAGTTCAATGGCATGGAGGTCGGGAAGGCGCAGGCCGTTCTGGTTCAGAGAAAAATCA
>JBCDLQ010000495.1:0-2576 GCA_039414335.1 Pseudomonadota bacterium
CGCGAACGGCAGTCTGGTTAGCCATGGCGATGCATTCACGCTCCCAGGCCGTCTTTCGCGTGCGCGCCTCGTCCATCCGTTGAATCAATGCCGGCGGGTTCAGATCGGCCCCGTTGATGACCTCGGCAATATCCCTGGCGCGGGCGATCACCGCCAGCGAACGCTGGGTCCGAAAGCAATTCCGCCAATCATCTGGCGAGCGGCAGATCTCGATGTCGAATTCATCCGCCCACCAGTCAGCCGGGTGATCGGGCGGGAGATGCCAGTAGTCATCAGGCTGATAGAACCAGAGCCGAGGTCGCTGGCCCGTGCGGATTTCCAGGAGGCTGTCTTCGGCCGCTGGCAGGGGCACCCACGAGACGAACGGCGCATTGGCTCGGAAAGGTGGTGGATGATCATCGAGAAAGCGCATCTCAGGGCGTCCCGAGTGGATCAACAGAGCGTCGTAGCCCAGATCACTGAGGATCTGATCGATCATCTGTCGGCGAGTTTCGATATGTCGAAGAAACAGCAATGCATTGCGATCGGGCATGACATTCTCCGTGATGCGTTAGACTTGCCACAGCCCGTCATTGTAGCCCCCAAACGGGCCCTGACCTGTTCTCCGAAAAAGCACAATGAGCATCCATATCTACAACACGCTGACTCGCCGCAAGGAAGTCTTCGAGCCCCTCGATCCGTCGCGCGTCACGCTCTATGCCTGCGGACCGACAGTCTACAATTTCGCCCACATCGGCAACGCCCGACCCGCGGTGATTTTCGACCTGTTGCGGCAGGTACTTGCCCGTCGTTTTCCGAGTGTGATTTACGCGCGCAACATCACCGATGTGGACGACAAGATCAATCAATCGGCGGCTGACGAAGGTGTCGGCATCGACGTCATCTCCCAGCGATATACGGACGCCTATCACGAAGACATGGATGCTCTGGGCGTGGAGCGACCCACCGTCGAGCCGAGAGCCACGGAGCATATTGCCGACATCATCGCGATGATCGAACGCCTGCTGTCCAGCGACCATGCCTATGCCGCCGAGGGTCATGTGCTATTCAACATCGACCGATTCGATGATTACGGTCAGCTGTCGCGTCGCGATCGGCGCGAAATGGTCGCCGGCGCTCGTGTGGAAGTCGCACCGTACAAGAAGAATCCGGGAGATTTCGTGCTGTGGAAACCCTCAAGCGACGATCAACCCGGATGGGACAGCCCCTGGGGCCGCGGCCGGCCGGGTTGGCATATCGAATGCTCGGCAATGAGCGCCGCCCATCTTGGAGAAGTCATCGATATCCACGGGGGCGGCCAGGACCTGATTTTTCCGCACCATGAGAATGAGGTGGCTCAGAGTCGCTGTGCTCACGGCAACGAAGTCTTTGCCCGCTACTGGATGCACAATGGCTTTGTCACGGTCGAGAAACGCAAGATGTCCAAGAGCCTGGGCAATACGCTGACGGTGCATGAATTGCTCAAGCACTGGCCTGGAGAAGCCCTACGCTATGTGTTGCTCTCGGCGCACTATCGCCAGCCCCTGGACTGGTCGGACGCCGTACTGACTCAGGCCGTGGCCACGCTGGACCGACTCTACGGCCTGCTTCGCGACCACCTCACCAGCCTTAGCAGTGCTGATCTGGCCGAGCCGGATAACGCCGTAATCGCCGCCCTTGAAGATGACATCAACACGCCAACGGCGCTGGCTGCTTTGAACGGGCTGGCCCGCCGGCTTGCACGTTCGGAAACAACCGAAGAACAGCAGCAACTCGCTGCCCAGCTCAAGACCAGCGCGCAGCTTCTGAACCTGCTCCAGAAGGCTCCGGAAGACTGGTTCGCATCCCGGCAGGCGGAAACCGATCTCGATGAAGCCGCCATTGAGGCGCTGATTGCCAAGCGTAATCAGGCCCGCGGTGACCGGGACTTTTCCGAGGCCGACCGAATCCGCGACCAGCTGGCCGAAGCCGGTATTGTGATCAAGGACGGCCCTGAAGGCACAAGCTGGGAACTGGCCAGCCGATGAGCATTGAAAACGCTCAGCAAGACATCATCAGCGAGTTCGATCTCTTCGACGACTGGATGGATCGATACCAGTATCTGATTGATCTAGGCAAGAAGCTGCCGCCTCTGGGGCCCTCGGAAAAAACCGATGATCGGCTGCTGTCTGGCTGTCAGTCAAATGTCTGGCTTTTGTCCGAGGGTACGCAAGCTGAGCTCCACTTCAAAGCCAACTCGGATGCAGCGATCGTCTCGGGGCTCATTGCTCTCTTGCTTCGAGTCTACTCAGGCCGCAGCGCTGAAGAAATCCTCGATTCCGAACCCCACTTCATCGACGAAATTGGCCTGAGCCAGCACTTGTCGGCCACGCGAGCCAACGGTTTGGCCTCAATGGTGCGCGGTATTCGCAACATTGCCAGGGCCAGCCTGGAGGCCTAAAAAAAAACGCCGGGCCAACCGACCCGGCGCTCGTTCATTGTATTGATGCTTTGCGATCAGCCGTCTGAGCGATCCGTGACGATCAACTCCACTCGGCGATTGGCGCTGCGATTGGCGTCTGAATCGTTGGCGACCTTGGGACGATCTTCTCCATAGC
>JBCDLQ010000496.1:0-2568 GCA_039414335.1 Pseudomonadota bacterium
AAGATCGTTTCCAGGACGGATCTCGCTCTCTGTTCTGGTAGGTCCCTTCGTTGCAGAGACCATCAATGACGGGGGAGGGTGACGTTGGCCGTATTCGAAAGGGATCATACGGTGTGGGCGGAGAACTGAGCGAAGAGAAAGTGGCCGTCCCCGAGAGAATGGCGGCGTGGCGCTGGAAGCGTTCATCAGGCGACCCTTCGAGGGGAAAGACGGCGATCAGCCTCGGCTCCATCTCCGTCATCATTTGATAAAGCGATCGACGCAGCGCTTCAATGGGGCGGGCGTAGCTCCAGATTCGGACTTCGGATATCCGCCCATCGAGTTCGAATAATCCACCGGGAAAGGTCGCCGATGATCCGTCGCCACCGATACCCAGTGAGCGCGTGTTATCTGGCAGGTCAGACAGGATCGACTGTTGCCAGACGACCTCGCCATTCACGTAATGAATGCGTTGCGCCCCGTCATAGGTCATGGCGACATGCGCCCATTCATTGGCGCTGATCTCACCATCTGTACCCGCGCCGATCGTGTCTCCGACACCCGCGATCGCGCTCGTGACCACGCCGTTGCAGACGGCCAGCCAGTAGCCCGAGTCAATGCCCTTCCCGATGACCGTCTGACAGCCAGTCGTGGCATCGAGTCGAACCCAGGCTTCCAGGGTCAGCCCGGTTTGTGGATTGAGTTCATTCGAGTGCTCGACGACGACGCGGGATAGGGAGCCATCCAAACGCAAGACTTGAACGGCTGCCGTTGCCAGATTGGCGACCAGTAAGCAGACGGCAAGGACAAAAATTTGAGTCCTTAGATGACGACTTCCTGAAGTGGCTCCCAGCATGGCAGTTCTAGCTCTCTCTGTCGATGATTCAATGGCCGTTTTTGCTGACCCCATTGAGATAGTCGCAAGCCGACCAGAAAGACTGCCAAGGAGTAGCGCCCAATCGAGCGCATGGGCTGACTCGTATGATTTCGAGTTGCGGTAGAAGCGCTGAGCGACGGATCGAGTACAGGCGGTCTAGGCAGAGCCCCAAGGACCCGTCAGACGACCCTTAATCCAGCTCGGTGGTAAAGGCCCTGAGCGCCGCTTCCTGGCAGTTGAAGAGCGGGTTGTTGGAAAAACAGGCCGCGGCGATATTCCCCTCAGGTGATGCCACCATATAAGAGCTGCCGTCGATATCACTGCCGGCAAACCAGAGCGTCGCGACGCCCTGATAGCGACCGTGAACGAGGCCGAAGGCATCATTGGATTTGTCATGTTCGAATTCGCGGGTCGACAACATCAGGTCCCAGAAGTCGTCGCCGAAGACCTCCCGGGATAGCATCTCCTCCTGCCACTTCATCCAGTCATCCATCGAGGTCAGGACACCGCTACCGCCGTAATGAGGTGCATTGCGCCGAATGATGATCGGTCCTCCGTCCGGCCCAGCTTCGACCCCGGTCAACCGCAGCTGTTCGATCACTGGGGCAATCCGGGGCACGACGCCGACCGCGCGGTTCCTGACGGCCACTGTGATGTCATCGTTGATCAGAGAAGCCTCCATACCCAGGGGGGAGAAGATCCATTCGTCAACCAGCTCGCTGAAATCCTGGCCGTAGGTCCGTTCGAGTAATTCGGCAATCAGCTGGAAATTGATGTTGTTGTATTCCCAGACTGTCCCCGGCTCGAAGCGCAGTTCGGGAACGGTCGCGCTGGCTTGAATCGCCTGATCGACCGTGAAGTAGTAATGCGTGCTCCAGGGAGTATTGCCAGGCCGCGGAATGCTGTAGGCCTCAGTCAGGCCACTGGTGAAGTACAGCAAATGGGCGATGGTCAGGTCTTGGCCATAGTGACTGAGCTCAGGCATCGAGTCAGTGACGGAATCGTCTAACGAAAGGCGACCGTCAAGAATGGCTTTGGCCAGGGCGGCGGCGGTGATTTGCTTGGAAAGCGAGGCAACATGAAACACCGTTGCTTCGGAGACGAGTGCGCCCGTCTCTGGATCTGCAAGTCCTTGCGCGACAATGTCAATGTCACCATTGGCGTTCATCACGCCGACGACATGGCCACCCACGCTCGATTCAGATTGGGCGAACATGGGCGAGCTTAGCATCAGCCCAAACAACAAAAACCATTGGCAAACGTTGAAGAATCTCATCAGTCATTTGTATCCATAGTCTGTTTGCTCCTGACCTGTTGGTCAGGCTTCAGCGTTAGGCTCGGGAGCTCTCGAACGACGCAGCACAGCAGCAACGCCCAGAAACCAGGCGATTTGCGTCAATCCGAAGACCGCGCCCAGGCTCGTCAGCGATGGAATGAGGGTCAGAATCCCGGCCACACCCACAATGAAACCGAGGCCGTTGAGCCAGGTCGGAAAGCCCGTTGCCTCGCGCCAGGACCCTAAGCTGATCAGCAGCACCCAGAGACCGCCCACAATCTCGACACCCCCACCCAGCCCATTCTGTAGGACGCCGATCGTCGACCAGAGACTGGCCGCCGCTTCCGGGTCGTTGACATGCACTTCAGCGACAGTGCTCAGACCGACACTAGCGATCATGCCGCTGGCGATCACCAAGCCCGCCCAGATGAAGCCG
>JBCDLQ010000497.1:0-2556 GCA_039414335.1 Pseudomonadota bacterium
ATTTGCCGTTGTATTCGCCCACGGCACCGGAAGCCGCCTTGAATCCAGGGTAGGGCGCATAGCTGGACGCGGTCCATTCCCAGACATCCCCGAACATCTGGACCAGTCCCGAGCCATCTGCACCATCGCTTGCCGTGGGATGAAATTGACCGCGATCGGCAAAGTGCCCCTGGCACTGGACGCTGCTCGCGGCCAATTCCCATTCCTGCTCGGTCGGCAGCCTGGCGCCAGCCCACTGTGAGTAGGCATGGGCTTCGTAGAAGCTGACGTGGCACACGGGACTCTCCTTGATGATCGGAAACAGCCCGGCCGCAGTGTAGTGATGCCATTCATCATCCAGGCGCTGCCAATAGAGCGGTGCCGTGATGGCCTGCTCACGGCACCAGGCCCAACCGTCGGACAACCAGAGCTCAGGTCGTTCGTAGGCCCCGTCCACAATGAACTCGGCGAACTCGCCGCATGTCACGGGTCGATCGGCCAGCTGAAACGTCGATAAAAAGACCGGGTGATTCGGCGTTTCATTATCAAAGGCAAAGGCGCCACCACGGTGACCGATCGGCTGCAGACCGCCGTCAAAGTCGAGCCAGCGCATCCCTGAAGAGGCTGAATCTCGAGTGGCGAGGTCAGCCCAGGCGGGTGCCATCGGATTGAAGGACAAGGCGTGTTTGATATCCGTGACCATCAATTCCTGGTGCTGCTGTTCATGGTTCAAACCCAGCACGACCAGTGGCGCGATCTTCGCCAGCTTGCTGGCATCCAGAGAATGCAGCAGCTCTTCCATCGCCTGATCGACGTGCTGCCGATAGGACGTGACGGCCGCTCGGTCAGGTCTGCTGATCAGGCTGCGTTGCGCTCGTGGGTACTGTTGGCCGATACCGTTGTAGTAAGAGTTGAACAAGTAGTTGTAGCGAGATTCCGGGCTGCGGTACCCGTTCACGTACGGACGTAACAGAAAGGTCTCAAAGAACCAGCTGCTGTGCGCCCGGTGCCACTTCAGTGGGCTGGCATCAGGCATGGATTGGAGATTCTGATCTTCCGTGTTGAAGCGATTGGCAAATTGTTCCGTGTAGAAGCGGACCTGTCGAAAATTCTCGACGAGTTCGTCGACCGTCAGCTCCTGGGGGGCGGTCGAATTGAAATGTCTGATAGGCGCTCGCGGCTGATGATCGGCATCAAGAACAGTGTTCATGGCGTCCGTTCGATTGTCGAAGGCGAAACCGAACTCTAACACTTCGAAAGGGCTAATGCGGCAGGCAGAAAGTCCTATTCAGCCTGTGACCCAGATCACAGCGCTTTACGCCCTGCTAACGATCCATTGTCGACGGTCTAACTGACGGGATGTCACGCTGCAGTCATCGAGATTGACGAGACTGAGCATGAAGAAAACCCTGATGTGTCTGATCCTGGGCCTGGTCTTGAGCGCAGCAGCATCTGCCCAGGTGAGCATCGAACTGGATGGTGAGACCGTGGTCGGTATCGAACGCATCGTCTATGACGCAGGCAGTGCCCGCCTGACCGTCGAGTTGATCGGCTCGCGACCCTGTGTCGGGCTGGTCGTGCCGCCGCCGGTGGGGCAGGTGGGTCTGATTCTGGGCAACAACACCCACGCCCTGGCCCAAGCGGTGGTTTATACGGCAGATCCACTAGCACCCTCGCTGGGGCTGGTCTCCCAGATTGGCACCTTGCAGTGTGAGTCGGAAGCGATCTTTTTCGATCGCTTCGAGGGCGCTGGCTGATCAGTCGATTCCGAATTTCTTCAGCTTGTAGCGCAGCGACCGGAACGTGATGCCCAGCTGTCGGGCAGCCTCGGTCTTGTTGTAGCGGGCGTCCTTCAGCGCTGTTTCCAGAATCCGCCTTTCAATATCTTCCATGTGGTCATCGAGGTTTCGATCGTCCGGACGCTGGGCCGGGTCGACCCGGGATTCCAGTCCTTCTCCGTCCAGGCTGAGATCGTCGGGTGTGATCTCGTCGCCCTCGCACAGGGTGACGGCACGCTGAAGAATATTGACCAGCTCGCGAACGTTGCCGGAGAAGGCATGTTGCTGCAGGGCTTTTCTGGCCTCGGAACCGAGCTCTCGAGGTGCTTCGCCCCACTGTTCACCAATCGACTTGAGGAAGTGTTCCGCCAGAATGACGATGTCCTCGCGTCGATCGCTCAGCGCCGGCATCTGTAGCTCGATGACGTTCAATCGATAGTAGAGATCGTTGCGGAAGGACCCATCATCGACCAGGGGCTTAAGGGGCTTGTGGCTGGCAGACAGGATACGCGTATCGATCTTGATCTCCTGCCGTCCGCCGATCGGCCGCACGGTCTTTTCCTGAATAACGCGGAGCAGATTGACCTGCATGGGCAATGGCAGATCTGCCACCTCATCGAGGAACAGGGTCCCGCCCTGGGCCGCCTGGAACAGGCCCTCCTTATCGCTGTCGGCACCGGTGAAGCTGCCCTTCATGTGGCCGAAGAACTCGCTTTCCATCAGCTCGCTCGGGATCGCACCGCAGTTGACGGCGATGAAGGGCTCCTCGGAGCGAGGTCCGAGGTCATGGATCAATCGC
>JBCDLQ010000498.1:0-2553 GCA_039414335.1 Pseudomonadota bacterium
CCCGGTGAAACTTCGATTCGGCGAAGAAGATCCGGCCCAGCGCCAGCCCGTAAAGCCCGCCAATCAGCGCGCCTTCCTTGTTCAGGATTTCTACGCTGTGAGCAATGCCCAGGCGATGGAGTTCGCCATAGACCTGGCGCATGACCGGAGTGATCCAGGTCCCCGTCTGATCGGCGCGTGATGCGGCACAGCCCTGGACGACCTGCTCAAAGCGCTGATCGAGCGAGACGCGGAACCGGCCCTGGCGCAGGGTTCGTCGCAGGCGTTTGGGCGGCTGCCAGCCGTCCGGAATCATCACCGCTCGCGGTTCGGGTGACCACCACAGAATCTCGGAGCCTTCCTCAAACCAGGGAAAAATTCCCTGGCGATAGGCATTGATCAGGCGTTCCGGCGAAAGATCCCCGCCCCAGGCGAGCAAGCCGTCCGGGTGTTCAACCCGCGCGGGATCGGGGAAGGGACTGGACGGGGCATCTCCCAGCTGCGGGATCAGGATCTGCGGCATGGTCAGGCGAAGGGATTGAGCGTTTCCAGCTGTTCACGATAATGCAGCAGGGCTCGTGCTTCCTGATCAAGATAGCGATCGATGGCGTGGCGCAGATTCAGGTGCCGGATGTAGTGGAAGGACTGGGTCTTCTGCGGCAGGAAGCCTCGACGAATCTTGTGTTCGCCCTGAGCGCCGGGTTCGAACCACTGCAAGCCGTGCTCGATGCAATAGTCGATGCCCTGGTAGTAGCAGGTTTCGAAATGCACATCACGCGTTTCCTCCAGGCTGCCCCAATAGCGGCCGTAGAGTCGCTGATCGTCGCGCCAGAAGATCGCAGCGGCCTTGGGCTTTCCGTCCTGACTCGCCTCGCAGACCAGGAAGTTCTTGCCGAATCGTGCGGCCGTCTGAGCGAAGAACCCGCGGTTGAGCATGGGCAGGTTGCCGTACAAGGCGAAGGTGGACTGATAGCAGTTGTCGACGCGGCTGAGGTCCGCCTCACTGAGCTGCGTGCCGTCCTTCCACTCGAAGGTCCAGCCGGCGTCGCGAACTCTTCGCCGCTCGGCCCGAATGTTCTTGCGTGGCTTGCGTTTCAGGCGAGACAGGAACTCGTCGAAATCGCCGTAGTCCTCGTTGTGCCAGTGGTACTGCCAGTCAAAGCGTTCCAGCCAGCCCGCTTCGCGCAGCAGGACGGCGTCTTCAGGACGACAGAAATTCACTCCGGCTGAGGACAGCATTCGCTCTTCGACCAAGGCTTCAGCACTCTGGATCAGTTTTCTGGCTGCATCGGGATGTGTTTTCGATCCCAGCAGGCGGGGCCCGGGAACCGGGCTGAAGGGCGAGGCGATCAGCAGCTTGGGGTACCAGTTGATCGCCACCTGGTGTGCCGCGCGCGCCCAGGCCCAGTCGAAGACAAACTCGCCGTGGCTGTGGGATTTCAGATAGGCCGCAGCGGCGGCCTGCGGGCCGTCATTACCCTGGATAAGGAGGGGGCAGGGCTCCCAGCCCTGGGGCTGGCCGACGCTGTCTTCCGATTCGAGAGCGCTGAGGAAGCGCCAGTCCATGAACGGCCCGGTGCGATCGACCAGGTCGTTCCATTGCTCGGGGGCGATGTTGGCTACGCCCCCGGGGAGTGTCAGTTCATCAGGCAGGCGTTTCGTCAAGGAAGCGCTCGGCGTCGAGTGCGGCCATGCAGCCGAAGCCCGCTGAGGTGACGGCCTGGCGGTAGATGTGATCGGCCACATCGCCCGCGGCGAAGACGCCGGGCACGTTGGTCATGGTCGCCATGCCTTCGAGTCCGGATTGGATCTGGATGTAACCGTCCTTCATGTCCAGTTGATCGGCAAAGATTTGCGTGTTCGGATCGTGACCGATGGCGATGAAGACCGCGTCCAGATCGATATCGGTGCTGCTGTCGTCCTTTGTCGAGCGAATACGCATGCCGGTCACGCCGTCGTCGTCTCCAAGGACTTCGTCCAGCGTGTGGTCCCACTGGATTTCGACCTTGCCGTCTTCGACGCGCTTGAACAGGCGATCCTGCAGAATCTTCTCGGCGCGCAATTCGTCGCGGCGATGAACCAGCGTGACCTTGGAGGCTATGTTGGAAAGGTAGAGCGCTTCTTCGACGGCCGTGTTACCGCCGCCGACGACGGCCACGGGCTTGTTGCGGTAGAAGAATCCATCACAGGTGGCGCAAGCCGATACGCCGCGACCCAGGAAGCCCTGTTCCGATTCCAGGCCCAGGTAGCGAGCCGAAGCGCCGGTGGAGATGATCAGGGCATCGCAAGTGTAGACGCCGCTGTCGCCTTCCAGGCGGAAGGGGCGCTGGCCCAGGTCTGCCGTGTGGATATGGTCGAACACCATGTCCGTATCGAAGGCCTCCGCGTGCTTGAGCATGCGCGCCATCAGCTCCGGTCCCTGGAGGTCCGGATAATCACCGGGCCAGTTCTCCACGTCCGTGGTGGTCATCAACTGACCCCCTTGCTGAATTCCCGTGATGATCGCCGGGGAGAGATTGGCGCGCGCGGCGTAAATCGCAGCGGAATAGCCAGCGGGGCCTGATCCGATGATGA
>JBCDLQ010000499.1:0-2548 GCA_039414335.1 Pseudomonadota bacterium
CCCTTTTTAGGATCCTGATACAGGCCTGTACCAGCAGGATGGCTTTGCCGACCAGCGTTTTAGATCCGCTGAGTAATTTATTGAGCCCGCTGGCCAGGAACTTAGCAAAACCCTCACCAGCCTGCCCGAATTTAGCCAGTTTTGTACTCACAGAAGCCGCACTGCTAGTGCCTCCAGTGCCGAAGCCGATGGCCATTTCTGCGATGAAACCTACGGCAGCTCCCGTGTAATAACTGATACGCTCAATCGACACGCTGCCGACCAGATCCAGCGGATTGGTACTGCTGATTTTGCTGATGGCAGCATCGATGGCAGTTTGAGCAATTCCCAGCCAATCGGTGTTCAGAATCGTCTGCAACAGCTCGTCCGCAAGTTCCTGAGCTTGAGGCACCAGGGACTGGGCATCATTAATGGCTTCGCCGGCATGGCCCAGCCCCTTTAGCAAGAATCCCAACAGATCGATCAGCCCCAAAACGGCCTCTACCGCAGCGTTCCAGAGTCCGCATAGAAATGCGTTGACCGCGTTCATCCACTGCGTGCCAATATGAATGTAGGCAGACAAAATTTTACGCGACTGATTCATGAGGTAGGTGAGCAACTCTTCCAGCTTTTCTGATGCAAGCTGTATGGATTGAGTCACTTGTTCTGGAACTGCCACTGATAGTCCAGGCAAGGCAGACGCGGAGGATAGTGCATCAACCGCGAGCTTGCCATGTGATTGCAAGGATTTGCGCATTAGATCCTCTGCGCTGTCCAGCACCGTGTCACCACCCAGAGTCATCAGGGAGATCAGCTCCTGTGACAGCGGGAAAAGAACCGGCTCAAATTCTGACGGATCCTGCTTCGAATTGAATTCTGAATCTGGATCCCAGCTGTCATCGCTAAATTTCCCCAAATCTCTCAACCCCTGGGTAATGGACAGTAGCCCATCACCCAGAAAAAGATAAGCTGAACTTAGAATTTGAGTGCCGAAATTGACGGCCTGAAATAGAGTGATCAGAAACTCACGTGAGACATTTCGGATCTCACCAGTCGCAATCAACTCTTGCAGCTGTGATTCTGAAAAATCAAACTGAACATTATGCTCGGGGGCCTGATTTTCAAAGTCATAGTTGACGATCTGACCCGAAATGTCTTGGGTTATCTGTGCCTTTGAAGCCATGTCGCTGCGGAACCGTTCGCCCGCTTTGATATAGCTGCTCGCATTACTGAAAATATCAGTACTGTTATCTTCCAGAAAAATGCACAGTTCATTCGCGGCTGGCTGAGTGGTTTCGAAAGACTCTCGCAGATAACTGTCGTCCTTTGAAACAAAAACGCGCACTTCATAACCCGCGCTTTTAATTGCTCCAGAATTCGCTAAATCAGATTGTGGCGGATCAATCAGCGAAATCACATCATCGACGAAGGTGTCGCTGACGTTATTTTCGGCATAGATTTGCGCATAACCAGCATCGGATGTATAAGCAGATCTAAAACTGGACTCTCCTAGGCCTGCTCCCGATACCGCCAACGGGGAAGTCTCAAACCCGTTCGGACCCCGCACAACCGGTAAATCGCTAGGAGTTACCGATTCCGAAGGATTGCGCGTCTCATGATATTCAGGGAAGTCACTCATTGCTCAGACGCTCAGCTGTCGTCTTGTTTCGGCTCTCCCAGTATCGTCGAAACACTCTTCAGCGTTTGATCTTCTTCAGAAAGACCAATGTCGTCACAGCAAGGCAGACCGCCCTCCTCCAGCAACACTGAATCCCCTTGTACAACGGTCAAGGTTGTGGGTATGCGTGTTTCCCATTGATCTTCGACAAACCCTTCGATCTCCTGAAGCTCTTCGGCGACTGAAATGTACAAATCGTCATCCGAATCCATGACCAGATCACCGCCATTCCAGATTTCACCAGTCTCCATATAGTAGGTAACGGCATCTTCGAATCCGGGCCGTACGGGTACCTGTATCCTGGCCATGCCGCTTTGCAAGAATGCCTGAAAAATAGGATCGGGCGCATACTCTGTTTGCAACAGATCGGCCCAGGAACAATCATCCGCCCAATAATACGGATAGAACAGGTAGGACATAATTTCCCAATCGAAGGCCTGCTCAAAAAACTTCACATGGGAGGCATACTGGTCGAGTAGCGGACTTTGATTGATTTTAGCGGTGCAATTGTTTCGACGATAGAAATCCATACCCTGCGGAATACCAAAGGGCTTGGTGATCATCTCGATACACAAGCGCTGCAACTCTCGAGTTTCCAGCGTCCTGTTGAAGCTGCGATTAGACTCTCCATCCTTTTCAGACTCACGCAAAGCCAACTGCCTGGCTTCTACCGCCGCTTTGTATTCATCAACTTGAGCCTGAAAGGCCGACATCACAAGGTCATAGGCCTCACGCTGCCATTGCTGCTTGATCGACTCTTTCCATTCCAAATCCAGTACGACGCCCACACTCAAAGTGTTGATGTTTTTGACATCTAGTCCCACACCAACAGTATTCACCCATGGGTTTGCAAAGCTGTTCTCCCGGTCGATGTTGGCTTCCCGAAATCCG
>JBCDLQ010000500.1:0-2547 GCA_039414335.1 Pseudomonadota bacterium
CTGAGTGGCTTCAAACCCGACGATGGCATCGGCTCGGCTGACGATGGCTATGATTGGGACCTCGATCGGCGTCTGGATACGCCGTTCCACCTGCCGTTCGATCCAGTCCAGATCCAACCCCTTGCGGCGCATTCGTCGCGCGGCTGCCGTGTACTTGGGGCCGCCGATGACCGGGGAGCCCAGGGTGATCAATTGCTCCACATGCTCAGGTAGCTCGCGAGCCGCCTCGCGCGCCATGGTGCCTCCGAGGCTCCATCCGATCAGCGTGAGCTTCGACTCCAACGCCTCGCTGCGTTCCCGAACCCGTTCGATCAGGCGATCACAGACCAGCGGTACGCCGGCTTCCCGGCGATAGCGGGGCAGGGGGTCCAGCTTCCAGCTTTCACTGACGTCTTCCAGCTGGTGGTCGATATTCAGCCCGGCGAGATTGCGGCCTAGTCCCCAGTGTTCGGCGTGGACACCGTGCCGGTTCAATTGTCGTTTCAGCGGCTGCATGAAGGCCTCATCGGCGCCGAAGCCCGGCAGCAGCATGACCGGTGCGCTGTCGAGCTGCTCATGGCGTCGGCGCAGGAGACGAAAGGCCATACGGACCATGTCCGAGGCGGCACGGGTTTCCTTGAGCAGCAGGGAACGGGAAGGGGGAGTCAGGGTCGTGTTCATGCAGCATCGTCCTCGAGGGATTCGGGATGGTTCTCGGTCAGTTGGGCGGAGCGGTGGATGGCTTCGACATCCAGACCGAGCAAGTGGAAATGCATTGTGTTCATCACAGCGTGGGTCTGGTCCAGGTCACTCCGGTCAAAGGGCGACAGCTGCGCCTTGACGAAGCCACGCGCCGAGCGCTTGGCCTGTGCATGGAGTGCTTGACCGGACGTCGTCATCCGGACCAGTCGGGCCCTGCCATCTGAAGGGTGGGGCTGGAGCTTGTTCAGGCCGGCATTCTCCAGTCGCTGGATCAAACCCGTGACGTTGCCGCGGGTCACCAGCAGGGCTTGAGCGATGTGCTTCGGCAGCGCTTCGTCGCCGAGGCGTTCAATAGCGTCCAGACAATCGAACTGAGCGGTGCTCAGGTCATGCAGGCTCATCAGCTCCTCATATCGTTGAGCGCAGGTCTGATACGCGCGAACCACGGCAAGCCACGTGGAGCTGGCCAGCGCTTGTTCGAGATCAGGGTTTTCGGGTTCTGTCGTCATCACTTGATGAAACTGATTTAGGTATCAATCAAATTAGTTTATCAGTGAACTATCGGGATGTTCTTCACACGGCCTTGCACGCCTCAAACGGGCCGCTTGATTCTTTGAAAATTGGACCAAAAAGGTCCTGTAACTTGCTTGTTTGCTGGATTTCTGTTCAACTCACCGCGCTTCAGATAACAACGACATTTCTCGGGAGTACGACGTCATGAGTCAGGCCAGCAGCGGCAGTGTTGCCGCGCAAAAGACCTTTTTTGGTCACCCCGTCGGGCTGGGTAATCTCTTCTTCACCGAACTCTGGGAGCGCTTCAGCTATTACGGCATGCGGGCTTTGCTCGTGCTGTTCATGGTGGCCGCGGTCACGGAAGGTGGTCTGGGACTGGATGATCCGACGGCCAATGCGATTTACGGTCTCTACACCGCTGGGGTCTACCTCGCCGCATTGCCCGGCGGCTGGCTTGCTGACCGCGTTATTGGGCAGCAGAACGCGATCTGGTACGGCGGCATCATCATCGCTGTCGGCCATGCGGTCCTGGCGCTGCCCGGGTTCGGCTTGATGGGGGAGCACTACGGCTTTTTCATGGGCCTGATTCTGATTGTGGTAGGCACGGGTCTGCTCAAGCCGAATATCTCAAGCTGCGTGGGTGAGCTCTATCCGGAAGGCGGTGCACGCCGTGATGCGGGCTACGTACTCTATTACATGGGTATCAACGCCGGCGCGTTTCTGGGTCCACTGGTCTGCGGGTTTCTGCGCGTCAATTACGGCTGGCACTGGGGTTTCGGTGCGGCGGCCGTCGGTATGGTGGCGGGCCTGATCGTCTACCGCGCAACGCAACATCATCTCGGTGAGTTCGGCAAGCACCCGCACGCGGTCAAGCCGGAAGACCAGGGCAAGGTCAATGTCCTGAAGATGCTGACCTATGCCGGCACCGCGCTGCTGTTCTTCGTGGCCATTCTTGCGCTGGAAGGCGTGATCTCCATCAATGCGCAAAGCCTGTCGGCCTACAGCGTGTTCGTGATCGTTGCCGTCGCCGCCCTGTTCTTTGGTCGCGTGCTTCTCGATAGCTCATTGACCCAGCTCGAACGCCGGCGCGTGGTTGTACTGATTGCCCTGTTTATCGGCGCGGCGCTGTTCTGGTCAGGCTTTGAACAGGCGGGCTCCTCCCTGAACCTGTTCGCCGAGCGCTACACGGCCCGTGAGGTTCTGGGCTTCCTGGTACCTGCCGAGTGGTTCCAGTCACTGAATGCGCTCTACATCCTGATCTTCGCGCCGTTCTTTTCCGCCCTCTGGATCAACCTGGGTCGGCGCAACATGGATCCGTCGATTCCCCTGAAGTTTGCCCTGGGCTTCCTGCAG
>JBCDLQ010000501.1:0-2546 GCA_039414335.1 Pseudomonadota bacterium
CAGGTGCTCGATCAGCGTGAGCTCGCGCTCAGTCTCGGTCGACTGGCTCACGATTGGGCTCCTTGGGTGGCGACTCCTTGGGTGACGGCACCTTGGGGGTCATCACATTCTCGATGCCCTTCTGCGTGCCGCTCATGACGTTCTGGATGTCTTGCTGCGCCTTGCGCGCTTCATCCATGATGCGCTGATTGTGCTCATGATCCATCTCGGCCTGGAACTCGCGCTTCAGGTTGTGCCAGGCGCCGGAGGCCATGCGATGGACCCGGCCGAGGCCGCGCGCCATTTCAGGCAAACGCCGCGGACCCACGACCAGCAGGGCGACGACCGCCAACAGCAGCATTTCGCTGAAGCCGACGTTACCCATGATCGGAAATCAGTCGTTCTTGGTGGCTTGGTTCTGGTCGACGTCGTCTTTCTTGTCGGACGTCTCACCGTCTTCGCCGACGCCCTTGCGGAACTCGCGAATTGCGCCGCCCAGGTCACTGCCGAGCGTACGAATCCGCTTGGTGCCGAAGACCAGCAGAACGATCAGAAGAATGATGATGAGTTGGACTGGGCCGATATTGGGCATGAGGCTTGCGCTCCGGATTCTTGCTCGATGATCAGGACGATCTCGAGGAATTCAAGGAAAAGTTTATCAGGCCGCGCGCAAACGGACCTGAAGGGCGCCAAGGGCCAGCAGGACCAGCATCAGCGCCATCAGCGATTCCCAGGACAGTACGGGAACGGCAATCGCAGCCGCCGAACCGCTGAGGCCGCAGCCCGTGGCCGGGCCGATCGCCAGCGATTCCAGACCTACAATGGTCTCAGCAAGCAATGACGCTTGACCGGTTTCCGGGTCGATCTGAAGAATGGCGCTGGGGAAGTCTCCGCCGGGGACGGCACGGCGGTCCGTGACGGCCCAGAGGACGCCGTCGGCATCGAAGTCCAGGCCGGCGCTGTTGTAGGGCAGGGCCGCGTCGCCGAGAGGGCCGATCAGCGAAGACTCTCCGGTCTCGAGATCGATCGCGTACAAATTGGGGGCAAAGGCCGCACCATTCGCGTCGAGGCCAACGCCGATCCCGAAGGCTTCCGTGCCGCGCACCGTGAGATCGGAAATCGGTGCACCCAGCGCGCCCATCCCACCAATCGGTACGATTTCACCGCTGTCCAGGTCGACTTGATAGAGCGTCTGTTGACTGCTGGACACCACGTAGGCGAGATCCTCGCAGTCCAGGGCCATGCCGAAATCGAAGTTTTCCGACAGGGAGACGCCGAGGTTGTTGCGGTTCAATTGGCCGCCGACGGGGATCGCCAGGCCGGAGGTCTGGCTGACGCGTACCAGAGTCTTGGTGTCGTCATCGGCCCCCAGCAATTCGCCGTCGGAGGTGAAGGCGAGGCCTTCCAGATCCAGGAATGAAGTCCAGCCGATGTACTCGGCTTCTCCGGTTTCCATGTTGATGCGCCAGAGCGCGTCGACTCGCTGCGAGTCAATCTCGTTTCCGCGGGAGTTGACGGCCAGGCCGAAGGTCTGGGCATAGGCCATGCCGCTGGCCACCAGCAGGGTGGTCAGCGCGAGGACGCGACACAGCATCGGTGCAGCGATTCGCATGGCTCTAAGAATCCTTATTCCACAGGGCTGCAGAGCATAACAGAGTCCGCTAAAAAAGCCCATAAGCGACAGATTCGGCCTGGCTTCAGAAATCCGGCGTGAATGCGATCGAATGATGCTCACTCGGCGACCGGTAAAATGCGCCCGCGCGGACGATCGGCGCGACTGACTCTCCCTGGAAAAGCAAGAGAACGAATCATGGCCGTGATGAAGACCCCTCTGATCAAGACGCGCGAAGCCACACGCCAGGTGACCGCCCACCGCAAGGCACCGCGTACGGCCGTACTGATGGTCAATCTGGGCACCCCCGATGCACCCACGGCGCCGGCGCTGCGGCGTTATCTGAAGCAGTTCCTGAGCGATTCCCGCGTCATCGAAGTCCCCAAACCGATCTGGTGGCTGATTCTCAACGGCATCATTCTGCCGTTTCGCGCGCCGAAATCCGCCAAGGCCTATGCCTCGATCTGGACCCAAAATGGCTCGCCCCTGCTGATCCAGAATCGAGCTCTGGCCCACAAGCTGGAGCATGAACTGCACAAGACTCTGCCGCGCGTCGACGTGATGCTGGCCATGAGCTACGGCCAGCCATCGATCGACCAGGCCATCGACCGGCTGCGCGCAGAGAACATCCAGCGACTGCTGGTGCTGCCGATGTATCCCCAGTATTCGGCCACGACCACCGGTTCGGTCTTCGATGCGGTCACTACCTCGCTGCAGCGCCTGCGCTGGGTGCCAGAGCTGCGCTTCATCAACGACTACTGCAATGAACCGTCCTGGCTGGATGCGATCACCGACTCGATCCGGAAATACCGCGCAGAGCACGGCACGGCAGAGCAACTGGTGTTTTCCTTCCACGGGATCCCCAAGCGCAACCTGCAGCTCGGCGACCCCTACTACTGCCAGTGCCAGGCCAGTGCGCGCCAGATCGTCGACCGGCTCGGCCTGCCCGACGGCA
>JBCDLQ010000502.1:0-2540 GCA_039414335.1 Pseudomonadota bacterium
GTTGTTCAAGACGCATGCGTATACGCCAACGGGCCACGGCAATTTTGATACTTACACCTTCCACTGGGACAATATTCGCTTCGATGGGCCCCGGCTCCAACCCTACGACGTTCACCAAGCGAACGATGTAGTCTACCTGCAGGCCAACGGCGATCGCCCAGTCGGTGATATGCAAACTGTCGCGATCGACCTACCTGAATCAAGGCCCAATCCCGTACTGTTCGGACAGCTCCACGGTGCCCTCAATGGACAAGTCCACCTGAGCATCAACGGTGGCGAGGCCATTCCCGTTCACCCCGATGAATATCCCCTGGATGACTGCGTCAGCGGAGAGTGGCGAGACTGGAAAAGCTTCAGACTGCCCCTGAATCCGGACTGGCTTCAAACCGGCGAAAACAACCTAACCTGGACCGTCGGCCCTCGGCCCACTTGTGCGGCGGATCAAGACTGGTGGGACGGCTACTCCGTGAAATTCCTGCAGGTTCAGCTGGACGGGGGCGAGGATCGCAGCATCGTCTTTGAAGACCGATTCCAGTCCAACTCTAGATGACGCCAGCACCCGGACCTGAATACCTAAAGCCAGATGAACTGAACGCCAGGCGACGTGTCCAGCCTGCTTCGAGATCGCTAGCCATCCAATGGCGACGCGAGCGGGGATCGGAAGTCCAACCCCCGCTCGCAGTGCCCGCCATTCAGTCCAGGCGACGACTCGGATTGCGGAAGTCATCACCAAAGAAGATGGCGTTGGTCACCAGGCGAGCCGTGCCCTTCATGTAGGCCCGGAACACGGGATTGTCCGCAAACAGGATGACCGAACCCGCGCCCCGCCGTTCCGCATGCATCATTCCGGCACCCGCCAGCAACTCACGGTTCTCTTCGCTCGCATAACCGGCAAGAATCGGGTCGCCCTCGGCATAACGCACGGGCAGCGCGAAGGGATTGCCTGACGGCGCAAAGCCATCGGTTCCGATCTTGGTCACAGCCAGCTTCTCATCTCTCAGACCAAACACCAACGGGTGGCTGACATCGGCGCGTGATTCGAACAGGGCACCGGTTACCCTCACTTCTGCATCCCACGTGGCGATGTCTTCATAGGCGACGGAGCGATTGGCCTCACCCTCGCTGGACTCGTCCCCTTCTGATGCACCTGCCTCAGCCTCGTCATCTTCTTCGCCCAGAAATTTGGCGCTGGACAAGTCATGTTCAGCCACCCAGCGAGAGGCCGATTCGCTAGCAATCAGAACGCCACCGGCGCGTACCCAGGCATCCAGGCGGCCGCGGAAGGCTTCGTCCAGGCTGGTGTATTGGCCACCGGGCAGGACGATATGCGTGTATCGATCAAGAGACGACCGCGGCATCTCGCTGACGTCGATCATCGAGACGGGAATGTTCATCTCATGGTCCAGCAAGTACCAGTATTCGCCCGCATCATTCGAAGACACCGCTCGACCGGTGGCGAGCAGCACTTCGGGTTTCTGCACATCGGACAGCGCGAATCCGCCGAGATCGGACCCTCGGCTGGTGAGGCCGGTGGTCGCAGCATGGACGACAACGCCGTCCTCACGAGCCGCGCGGACTATCAACTGATAGATTTCGTCACCATCCAGATCCTGCCCCGCAATGGCCACCATGATGGCGCCACGCCCCGGTTCCACCTCGCCAAGGCTCGTTCGAACCGTGGTCTCATCGGGAATAACGCGGGCGCGGAGACCGGCGTCGAGCAAGCGATAGACTGCGCGCGGCGCGTAGTAGCTGTTCCACTCGAGCACATAGACATAGTTGCTGCGCTCCGGGATCGAAACCGAGACATCAATTCCATCGACCAGGTCACCCAGAAGGTTGGATGAGAAGGCTCGTCCACTGAGTTCTGAATAGTCGAGGTCCCAGGCCAGGGGCTGGGTCCAACCAGAAACATCGTAGAACTCGGTTCGGCCCTCAATGACTTCAGCACCGAACAGACTCTTGATCACTCGATAGTGAGTCTGGTCGGCCACGACGACGTAAGCCTGCCCCGGCTCATAGCGGCGTCCGTCCGCGCTGACAGATCGTTCCAGCTCACGCACTTCGATCTGATGCACGTCGAGCATGTCCAGGAAATCGGCGAGACGACCGCGATCGGTCGACGAGAAAACATAGGCTTTCACGGGATCATCGGCAGCCATGGCCCGGCTTTCCTCATAGAAGCCCGCCAGGTGGGCCTGCAACTCCGATCGACGAGCCTGACCGGCCCGAATGACGGCGAGACCGACGCGGGCCTGCTGACCAATCTTGTCGTCGTAGCGCAGCGTGCCGTATTCGGTTTCGCGAATGAGGCCTCGAGTAGAGCTTTGTTCGAACAGGTACGGAACGGCTCCAATCAGGTTGGGATAACTCGAACCGAATCCCGTGTAGAAATGCGCGAAGAGCTCTTCGGTCACATAGAGCGCACCCTCGCTATCCAACTGCTCGGCGACGAAGCGATTCATGTCGAGGTTGAGGTCGAGCGCTGCATCGCTGAACAGGGGATTGCGTCGCTCGATAGGCCCCGGCGAGAACATGAA
>JBCDLQ010000503.1:0-2535 GCA_039414335.1 Pseudomonadota bacterium
CCCCACGGTTCTTCATTTCATAGAAGACAACGTTGGAGTCGGACACCAAGTCCTGGTAGCCGGATGCCCGATCCTCAAGAGCCAGCGAAAACGCCTCTTGAAGGCGCTCGTTGGGATTAATGGCCATGTGGCCCTCCTGGGTCAGTGAATGCCGGTTTCGGCGAACGCACGCCGAACGGCTTCATTGGTGGAAGCAGACCGTTGGCGGTTGGCCGGGTTTGAGCCGGAACTTGGTGCGCCTTGGACTGAAAGTTCAGCCTTGCGGGTTTGAGCCGCAGGGTCGGGGGTTGGGTCTGGCTCGGAAGCGGCTGGGTTGAGCAGCGCTGCCTTCCGGTATGCGTCGGGCAGATCAGCAGCCATTCCACTCTGGAGAAGCTCTACGATCGTGTCCGACAACTCTTCGAACCGCGCGTTTTCAGGCTGCGCGGCGAATTGGTTGATCTGTTCTTGCACCGAGCTGAGCTGTTGGTCCTGAACCGTCTTGCTGACGCCCGTAACCTGCCCTTCCAGTGCTTGGATTTTCTGCTCCAGAGACCGAACGTAGTCGGCCTGCTGTGTGTTCTGCTGTTCCGGTGTCTGACCCGCGACCTTCGCAGCCACTTCCTGCAATGAGGTGCCGAGATTGCGGCAGATCTGGTCCAGCCCTTTTGCCGTATCCTGCTGAATCAGCATCTCCAGGTTGTGGTAACGCTGCATGGCATTGCTGAGCACGGCAGGATCATTGTTCGCCATCTCCAGCCAAGGCTTCAGCGGTTCGACGGTCTGCTGATACTGCTGCAGGCCCGCCTCCATCTCCTTGATGGCGCGCTGCGTCTCGGCCTTTACTGGTCCTGGTGTCTTTTCCCATTCCGCCTTGGCGTCCGCTGAGAAGCGCGTGGGGGCGTCTGTCTGGGTTTCGGCGGGCTTGGCCTCAGTTTCGGGCTTCTCGCCCTCTGTGGGCGTCTCTGCGCCCTCCTTGGCCACGAATTTGCCGTCTGGACCGCGCGGCTGCCCCTGATCGTCAGGTGTGGGCTCTATGGCCTCTCCAGCGTCGTCAATCCCGGCCTCTGCGAAGGCCTTTTCCAGCGCGGCTCGGGGTGACTCACTCACCTCAGCCGGTGCGTCAGTGTTTGTTTCTGCCGGTGTTTCGGGTGCAACAACGGGTTCCGCAGCGACTTCGCTGCCGATGGCTTCATCGGTCATGTCTTTTCCTGTCTGAGAGGATGCTAGGTTGTCGGTAGCCCGACGCGGTTGAACGCCTTTCCGATAGCGTTCATGCGCTTCTTTCTGCCGTGCGGATCTACTGGAGCCTTGCCGCGATCCTTCGGCACGTCGTTTCCAACTTCGATCACGCCGGCCCGCTTGTAGTGCTTCCGAAGCCGAGACTTGCTGTCATAGAACTTGCCATCGGCCTGCGATTGAACGCCGTTCACGCCGCCGATGCTGTCACTGATCACCATGGGGGCGCATAGCTGTCCCTGACTGACGCGGCGCTGGAAGATCAGCTCTTCGCGGTGCGCCTGCCGACGCTCCATTTCTTCGGGCGTGACCCACGTGAAGGCCACGCGGTCGTAGACCAGTCCGTCAGTCATCAGTAGAGCGCGACCACGCCGGTCCCGGTCGTCACCTTGACAATGCGATAGGGATACGTCGCGCCGGCCGCGACAACCAAATCAACCGCAGTCGGGCTGTCCACGAATTCCACCGTGATCGTCTCAGCCACACTGCAGTGAATGCCGCGCGTTGCATTGAAAGCACTGGCCGAGGCTGTGATCTCGACTGCTCGGGTCGCCGGTGTAGTAAGCGCTTCAGGTGGCGCGCCGCTGAATCCGTCAGGCATTGGGATTGTTCTCCTGTCTCACTCGTAGGGCCAGATCACCGAGAGCTTTCGTCTCTTCGAGGTCCAGTTTTCGGTCGTCCTGATCTAGCTTCCGGTCAGCCTGCATGGCTTTGACTTCGTCCATCGGATCAACGCTGATAGGCTCTACCGGCGCGGCTTGGTCGGGTTGGCTGATATTGAACATGATTTCTTGTGTCTGGGCGCCCTTGAGGCCTGCGCTCGCACGTTTGTCCTCGATCTCTGCCTCGGTAACCGGATCGGGCTCCGGCGGTTCCTGTGAGCGCTCACTGACTTCGCGCATCCGCTCGGCCAGAGCATCAACCGCCATGTCCATCTCACGGCCACAACGATAACCATTGGCGACGTATCGCAGAGTCGACGCCACGAAATCACCTAGCTGCGGAGCCTGCATAACCATCGGCGTTGCCTGAGCAAGGAACCCGCCAACGGCGGTGAGGAACTCGGACCGGTTGGTCTTTTCGGCGTTCTCGTCTGGCTGAATTGTTGAGTCTGTCTCGATATCCAGAACGAAGGGGCGAACACGCTGCGACTGCAGCAACTCCTGAACCTGCTCACGTGTGACCGTTTCCTCCATGTACTTCTGAGCTTGCTGTTGGGCCTGCTGGATCACTTCTGGCGGTTGGTCTTGAAGCTGAGACGCCAATTGCTGGATCTGCATTTCCACATCAGCCTGCGATGGCAGGTCGTCGATCTGC
>JBCDLQ010000504.1:0-2525 GCA_039414335.1 Pseudomonadota bacterium
CGAGCACTTTGGGAATGATCTTCCTGAGGAAAGTGGCTTGTTGATCTGCGGCCTGAGCGCGCGGGGGAACGAACAGTTTGCCGCTGTCGTCCAGCGGGCAGGCGGCGCAGTCGCCCAGGGCAAAGATACGCTCGTCGCGCGTGCTCTGAAGATTACGATGCACCAGCAATTGATCGCGCCCGTTGGTCTCGAGCCCGTCCAGGTCAGCGAGGAAGGCATGGCCTCGTACGCCAGCTGCCCAGACCGTGAATCGAGCCGGAATCAGTTCACCGCCCGCGGTATGGACACCCTCGGCGGTGACTTTTGCGACGGCCTCTGATGTACGCACAGCGATACCACGTTCTTTGAGTTCGGTCTCCGTGCTTTCGGCCAGGTCTTCGTGCAGACCCGGCAACAGGCGCGGTGCCCGTTCGATGATCGTCAGCTGCGTGCTCTCGATGGCATCGATGCTGACTGCGCCATACTGATTGAGCTCGCGACGCATCTTGTCGAGCTCGGCAGCCAGTTCCACTCCGGTCGCTCCACCGCCGACGATGGCGACATCCAGATGGCCGGGTGGGGCGTCCTTCCCCGGCTGGCCGGCTCGCAGATAGGTCTTCAACAGTCGTTGGCGGAATCGCTCGGCTTCAGGGGCTGAGTCCAGGCGGTAGCAGTGCTCGTTCACGCCCGGCACGCCGAAATCGTCGCTGATGCCGCCAACGGCCATCACGAGCAGGTCATAGTTCTGTTCGCGAGCGGGGAGCGTGTCGGAATCGTCGGCCGCCTGCAGGGGCGCAAGGGTGATCATGCGATCGGCCCGATCCAGGCCCTGCATCCGGCCCCAGACAAAGCTGAAGTGATGACGCCGGGCGTGCGCCAGGTAGTTGCATTCGTCTTCGTGGATGTCCAGCGTGCCGGCGGCGATCTCATGCAGCAGCGGCTTCCAGACATGGGTCAGCGTGTCGTCGACCAGCGTGACTTCGATGTCCTTCTTGCGACGGTACTTATGACCCAATCGCGTGGCGAGTTTCAGTCCGCCAGAGCCGCCTCCCACAACGACAATCTGCTGTACTTTTCGGCTGTCCATTCGATCTCTCCCTCGCTGGATGCCAATTAACCTGAGCTCTTGAGCGCTTACTGTGCCAGATTCTGGCCTATCGCGTTTTCAGTTCAAGACACGGTCGCTTAGACTGACGTGATGTAGGCCGAAGCCTGAGGGTTATCGAAATGCCTTATCGCCATGCCCTTGGGTACGTCTTGCTGGTGATTCCGAAGAGCGCGTCAGGGTCGGCCTTGCCTGTTTCTGACGATGGCGCTGATCTCTCGATCAATGGCGATCAGAGAATTCGATGGCGGCGAGCTCTAGGGTGAGGCTATTGGTATTCATGGCAGCCTGGCCAATGGCCGTTCCTGGCATGCTTCCGGACGCAGCGGTTGTCCATTCGGGCTGGAGGATCTCGATATGAAGGTGTTAGTCCTGGGTGCCAGCGGCGCAACGGGTCGATTGCTTGTGGATGCACTGCTTCGGGCTGGTGTTCAAGTCAAGGGCATGGTCCGGCCCGGCAGCACCTATCCCCTGAAAAGCGATGATCGGGAGGGATTCTCGCGTATCGAATCCAGCATCGCTCAGATGAGTGCCAGAGAACTGGCGCCCATGATCGCTAACTGTGATGTGGTTCTTTCTTGCCTGGGTCATAACCTAAGCTTTCGGGGGATTTTCGGTCATCCCAGACGCCTGGTGACCGACGCCATCAGGACCGTGTGTCAGGCGATTGAAATCAATCGCACGGGCCGAGCCGTCAAAGTGATTCTGATGAACACGACGGGCAATGCGAACCGGGACATTCCCGAGAAGCCTCCCTGGTCACAACGTGTCGCTGTCGGATTGATTCGAACCTTATTGCCACCCCATGCCGATAACGAGGCAGCCACCGACTGCCTGCGCACGCAGATCGGACAAGCGCATGCCCGCATCGAGTGGGCCGCGGTGCGTCCCGATGGCTTGATCGACGAAGCGGTCGTCTCGCCCTATGCCTTGCTGCCATCGCCTACGCGCAATGTGATCTTCGATGCGGGCAAGACGAGCCGGATCAACGTGGCCGACTTCATGGCGCGGCTGGTCACCGAGGATGCGCTATGGCAGCGTTGGAAGGGTCAGATGCCGGTGATCTACAACGCCGAGTATTCCGAGCCCGTGGACTGAATCGACCCCAGCCGTTTGAGCAGGCTCACAGATTTTCGAGCCTGAATCTGAGATCATTCGCAGGTCATTACCAAGGAGGTCTCAGTGATCGCAGCCAGCGACTCGACGATGGCCAGCGCCATGCAGGGCAACGCTCTGATCCAGATCGGCCTGCCGATTTCCTTGTTCATCATCATGGTGGGCGTGGGGTTGACCCTGCGTCTGCGCGATTTTCACAACGTGGTTCACTATCCTCGCGCCCTGGTGTTCGGCACGATC
Organism: Pseudomonadota bacterium; assembly: GCA_039414335.1. Classification (GTDB taxonomy): domain Bacteria; phylum Pseudomonadota; class Gammaproteobacteria; order Xanthomonadales; family Wenzhouxiangellaceae; genus Wenzhouxiangella. Next base: position 2,441 of record JBCDLQ010000504.1, read on the forward strand.
GCGCAGATCGTCCTGCTGCCCGCGATCGGATTTGGCCTGGCTTACGGTCTGAGCCTGCCTCCGGCGATTGCCGTGGGGCTGGTGA
>JBCDLQ010000505.1:0-2523 GCA_039414335.1 Pseudomonadota bacterium
CGATGCCGACACGAACCTCATCGGGGAAGGACAGGATCTGCGCGTTGAGAATCGAACCCTGAGTCGCGTCGATCGTCAACAGCTCAGCGCGAGTCGGTGCGTTTCCTTCCCGCAGGGCCAGCAGATGACCGTTGTGGAGTCCCAGCGGTTCGACCCGCCCTCCAAGCGACCAGAGCAGATCACCGGAATCGATGGTGCGAGCCTCAAGACCATTAGGCGCCAGGAGGAAGACCCGTTGCATCGGGGCATCGACTACAGCACCCGGCGCAATGGCCGCTACCGATGAGGCCTGCGCCCAGCTTAGCGAACTCATCATCAGCAGAAGCAGCAGAACCAGCGTTCGCCTGCCAATGAACGGACGGCCAACACGGTGGATCCGATAGAAAATGGAAAGGTCGTTCTTCAATTCATGGTTCATGTCAGCAGCCCTCATTCGAAGCGATCGCCAAAGATCAGGTCAAGCGCTTCCTGGTACTTCCAGGCACCGCGCCCCAACAAACCGGCGACCAGCGTGTCGTTAGTCATGTCATAGACCAACTCAAATACGGGCGCGTTCGGCAAGCCCTCCTGACCCAATTGCGCCCAGGTCAGAAAAGCGGTGCTCGCAAAGGCCACGAAGATCCCCCGATCCGCACCGACTAGAATCGCGTTGTCGGGACCACCGACAAAGACCATTGTGCGTAAGCGACCGGGATCAAAGCTGCCGAGATTGCCGCTGATATCGCTCCAGGAGGTCGCACCGTCATCGCTGAAATAGACGCTGCCCGTATCGACGACAAACAGGTCGTCCACATCGTCCGGGTTGACGGCCAGGTCATTGATGAAGGCGGCCGTTGGGCTGAGTAGTTCGGCTAACAGCGCCGGCGGCGGGTCGGACCGTCGGAACAGATTGACATCAGACGCCACCAGCACGTAGTCCGCGTTATTGGGCACGCCGTAGATAATTGGATCGCCCGCAAAGGCGTTGACTCGGATCTGCTCGACTTCACCCTGGTTTTCACCCGGGGCCGGAATCGTATCGACGGTCTGCCCGCTGTCAAAGCTTTCGTAGAGGCCATTGTCGGCGGCAATCAGTAGGCGATTCCCTTCAATGGCGTTGGTCGCCAAAGGCGTATAGAACTGAGGCGCAATCCCATCGGCCATGTTCAGCGGCGTGAACGGTGGGAAGGAAACGGAGGTCTGATTGTTCCCAGCGTCCATGGTCCGTACCCTGAACCCTCCCAGAAACTGGAAACTCGAGTAACGAACCGATTCGCTGGGTCCGACGGCATTGTCGACCGCCACGTCGCCGCCGTCCGCCGTCGACACGGAGCGGAAACGACTGCCATCAGAGTCGATCTGTTCTGTGGTGCCAATGTCCTGCGCGCCGCCGATCACGATGTCCGAGATGGCGTCATAGGCAATCCCGTGATACTCGGTTGAAGCCAGGTCTCCGTTGATCGAAAACCAATCCCCTTGATCACTTGCGGGCAGCGTGCGCCGATAGACACCGCCATCATCGACTTCCAATAGATCACCGTTCGCATCGAAGGCCATTTCTCGCGAATCCGCGTGGGGCGACGAGTTACTCGCTGTCCCCACATGGGTCAGAGGGGTCCACTGCGACCCACTGGGCGCACGGGCATCTCCACGGAACAGTCGACCCGAGAAGTCGCCAGCACCAATCGAATTGGGAAAGAAACCGCTTCCGCCAGAAAACTCTCCCAACGTCGGCTGACGGTCGCCGCCCAGGTAGACGACATCGCTGTCGTTCGGGTCAATCGCCGTCGACAAGTGCACGGAGCCTTGGCCTCCTGGGTGGGGACCCACCGCAACGCCGTCTTCGACCGTCGTCGGAAGATCCATCGCCGTCCAGTTGTCACCTCCATTCGTTGAATGGAACACGCCAGCAAGCCTGCCTTGATTGACAATCGCCAACAGCACCGCGTCTCCGCGCACCGAGAATTCCACGTTGCTCGTGTCATTGATCACCAAGGCTTCAATGGCGGGATCGGATATTCGCGTCCAGCTCGCGCCCGTATCCAGGCTCCGAAACACCCCGTTGGTGCCACCGGCGACATCAGCGAAGGTGACGCTCGTAAAGAATCGATTCGGGTTGTCGCGATCACGTCCCAAGTCATGGGTAACGCCACCGGGCAGGCCTGTCGCACTGCCATCCCCACCGGAAATCTGGGTGAAACTCGCACCCCCATTGGTTGAACGGAAAATGCCAATATTGCCTAGGGAGAAGACATCGGCCACATTGACGGCTGCGAGAATCGTGTCACCCCGAGACGCAACAGCGGTGACGTTGGCACCGACTAGCGTCCCGGCGCCATCAATGACGCTCCATTCCGCACCACCATTGGTCGTGCGAAGCAGGCCGATGCGATCCCCGCCGTTTCGGCCGAAACTGGAAAATCGACCAACCCCGGCGACGAGTGTCTGACTGGTCCCATCTCCGGGATCGAGGTCTAACCCACCAATCGACAGTGAGTCGAAGCCATCTGTGAGTCGAACCCAGTTCGGCGACGCGCTCGTCGC
>JBCDLQ010000506.1:0-2518 GCA_039414335.1 Pseudomonadota bacterium
ATTTCAAACGGGTCAATGATCGATTCGGTCATCAGATCGGTGATGAAGTACTGCGGCACACGGCCCGGGTCATCAAGGAGATTTTTGGGACCGATCAGCTGATCGGCCGAATCGGCGGCGAGGAGTTTGCCGTGCGCCTGAATCACAGCGAAGAAAGCGAAGTCATCGAAAAAATCCAGGCGCTCCGGGAACGACTGGCCGGGCGGGCTCGTCGCCGGACCGACCCACCGGTGACCCTGAGCTTCGGATTCGGAATGGCAAAAGAGAACGAAGGCCTGGAATCATTTCGCCAACGCGTTGACGATGCACTCTATCGAGCCAAGAAGCAGGGCCGCAATCGGGCAATCCGGGCGACCGCCTGATTCAAGCATCAACCCTTCAGCTTCGCCTCGCGGAACCAATGAATTCGGCACTCCAGGCCGCGCGGGCTCTTGCCCACATAGACGAAATCGATCCCCGGCCAGACCGGCATTCGGCCCTTCTTGCTGAAACGATCATTTTCGAGCTCCAGCAGCACACCGATGCAAGGCCAACCATGGAGACGCGCATCGTCTTCCAGCAGGTCGACGGCCTGTTTCAACATGCGGTAGACCAGCAGAGTCTGGCGGTACCGCGGCGCGATAAAGCTGCGGTAGAAGTAGACCGGTTGCCCCAGCTGGGGCGGATTCTGGGGTAGTGCCGTACAGACGCCAGCGACTTTGCCGTCTTCATCCCGAGCAAACATGACCACCTGTGCCACACGCTGACGAGCCGCCTCCGCGTTGGACAGAGCCTTTTCCTCGACCCAGAATTCGATCAGATCCTCTTGATCCTCACTAGTCAGTTGTCCCCAGCTGGGGTAATAGGTGAATTGCCCCACGATTCAGTCCTCCCGTTCCTGTTCAAGCAAGGCGGCGCCGGAGCCGAAGCGGACAGGAGACTGCGCAGCCAACCAGGCCAGCACCGCATAGGCTGCGGCATTCTGCTTCAGCGCCTCAGGGTCGATCTTGTCCAGCGTGTCGTTTTCCGTGTGGTGATAGTCGAAGTAATGGGTGCCGTCCTGATACAGGTCGACGGCCGCCAGACCCAGGGGGAAAGCTGGAATGAAATCCGGACCACCCGATGCACGCCGGCTGTCGGTCAGCTCGATCCCCAAGGGTTCAAGCTCGGCTGCAATGGCTTCGATCACGGGTCGGGCAGATTCGACCACGCGCGCACTCATGGCATAGATCGGACCGGCTCCGAAATCCGATTCGGCGGCCACGTGGACCTGATCAATCGATTCGCTGCGTTCCTGCGCCCAGGCGCGTCCGCCCCACAAACCGATTTCTTCGGCCGCGAACAGAATGACCTGAACCGATCGATCGGGCCGCTGCTCCAGGGCCATGATGCGCCGTGCCGCTTCGGTGACAATGCCAACACCCGACCCGTCATCCAGCGCACCGGTGCCCACATCCCAGGAATCCAGATGAGCACCCAGCGCCACGACCTGTTCCGGGTACCGTGCGCCGTTGATTTGCCCGATGACGTTATTGCTGGTGTAGGCCTCATTGATCTGAGCGTCGATATTCATGCGGACAACGACCGGTTCACCGAGCCGGATCAAGCGCTCGAGCTGATCCGCATCGGGGTTCGAAATCGCCGCCGCCGGCAAGCTGCGCACGGCGGTGTCGAAGCGCATGCCACCCGTATGGGCAAAACGATTGGTCGAGGTGCCAATCGAGCGAATCAGCACGGCTTCGGCACCCTTCTCTGCGGCCACCATGGCGCCGCGCGCCCGAGCCTGGACGGCAGGCCCGTAGCCCGAACCGTCGCGCGCTCGCTCCATGCGGTTGCGAATGAACACGATCTTGCCGTTGAGCGTATCGGCTCCGGCCGCCTCCAGCGCGGCCAGGTCGTCGAACATGACCACTTCGGCCTCGATTCCTTCTTCTGGCGTGGCCGGTGAATAACCCAGCGCCAACGCTTCGAAGTCCTGTGCAACGGGCGAGACCACCGCCACTTCCTCATGGCCTCGTGACCAAGTCGGGAAGGTTGCTGGCTCACGCCAGACTCGGTCGAAGCCCAGCTCTGTCAGCATCGCTTCGGCCCAGTCCACGGCCCGGGCATCGCCCTCTGATCCGGCCAAGCGAGGACCGACGCGGGTGGTCAGATCTTCAACAATGTCAAAGCCCCCGTTCCCGGCCAGCGCGGCTTCGCGCAAATCGCGAGCAACGATCAGATCAGACTCATCAAAAACCTGAGCCATCAGCGGCGACGCCAACATCACCCCGACCAGCAACAACACTCTCATAGCTTGTCTCCAAGAAACTGGGCAATTCCATCGAGGAACATCTGAACGGAGATGGCGACCAGCAGCATGCCCATGAGCCGCTCGGTCGCAATCAGGCCACGTTGGCCCAGCACTTGTTTGAGTTGAGGTGAAGCCAATAGGATCAGCGCCGTTGCCAGCCATGCCAGCACCAGCGCCAGAGACCAGACGCCGAGACGACCGGGCTCCTGGGTGACCAACAGCAGCAGTACGGCCATGGCGCTGGGA
>JBCDLQ010000507.1:0-2512 GCA_039414335.1 Pseudomonadota bacterium
CAGTTTTCGGGAAACGGTTCAGGATTCGATGACGGCCATGATGTCGTCTTCGCGCATCACCAGCAGTTCTTCACCATCCACCTTAACTTCGGTGCCCGAGTACTTGCCGAACAGGACAACGTCGCCGGCTTTGACGTCCAGCGCGCGCTGCTCGCCGGAGTCCAGGATCTTGCCGTTGCCGACAGCCTTGACTTCGCCGCGAACGGGCTTTTCGGTTGCCGAATCGGGAATCACAATTCCGCCCGGCGAGGTGCGTTCTTCTTCAACGCGCTTGACGATCACGCGATCATGCAAGGGACGCAGGTTCATGGGTCTTTCTCCCTGTAATCAATGCAGTTAATCAAAAATGGTTTCTGGCCGGGTCGGATCCCCGTACTTTCGAGTGATCGAACGGGGCCGAACCGGCTGTTTGGGTGCTCGTCAGGGCAGATCAAGAGATCTCATCTCTGCCGAACACCGACACGCAAGGCGTAATGGAGCCCCGGGCCGATCATTTCAAGGGCTTTTCATTCATTGATTTGGATTGATTTCGATCGGCTACCCTAGGCGGTTTGATGCGGAGTGCGGGTGGCGGCGGGAAAGTCTGCTCGCGCTGCAGCCTGTCGATGTGCTGATAAGAGGTTGTGATGTCGGAGGAAGTCATGGTGGTTTTGGCCACCTGCGAAGGGCGCGACGATGCGGAACGTCTGGCGCGCAAGCTGGTCGAAGCTCGTCTGGCAGCCTGCGTCTCCATCGGTGCGCCCGTGCTCAGCACCTATCGCTGGCAGGGCCAGGTCGAGCAGGCTGGTGAAGTGCCGTTGACGATCAAGACCACGGCGGGTCAGCTGGAAGCCCTGAAAAAGGTCTTTGAGGACGAGCACCCCTACGACGTGCCGGAGCTGCTGGCCTTGCCCGTGAGCAAGGGATCGGAAAGTTATATGAACTGGGTCCGTGAGGAGACCCGAAGCGATTCGGAATGACTGTGATCAAACGACTGCTGCCCATTCTCGCTGCCGGACTGATGCTGTTTGGCGCGCTGCCTGCTCAAGCCCAGATCGATCCGGACGATCTGTTGCCCGTGGAAGAGGCATTTGCCCTGGAGGCTCGCGGAGGAGAGGATGAAATCCTGCTCGATTTCGTCATCGCCGAGGGTTATTACCTTTATCGACACGCCTTCCGCTTCGAGTCCCGCACGGAGAGCGCGACCCTGGGAGAGTCGATCATTCCCCCGGGCGATGCGGGATTTGACGATTTCTTTGGCGACATCGAATCTTATCGAGATGGATTGACGATTGCCCTGCCGATTCAGGCCGTCGGAGGCGACGTCGAGATTGCCGTGCGCTTCCAGGGCTGTGCTGATCTCGGCGTGTGCTACCCACCCCATCGCCAGATCTTCACCGTGCCGGTCGCAGCCAGCGTGCCCGTCGAGGCACCCGCGGTATCCGGGCTGGACGCCCTGCTGGGCCGTGGCGATTCGTCGACCTCACCTCTGCTCGAGTCCGGCGGAGCGCTGCCGGAGGAGCAGGCCTTCGTCTACGAAGCGATCGCGATCGACCCGGTCACGGTGCTCGTTCGCTTCACCTCGGCGCCGCAGTACTACCTGTACCAGCACACGCTGTCCTTCTCCGTGCCCGGCAGTGAGATTCGTGTTGCCGCGGTCGAGCTGCCCGAGGCGGTGGCGACCCACGATGAATACTTTGGTGACACGCTCGTTTACTACGATCAGGTGGAAATCCCGGTCCGCCTCGAACGGCCTGCGGGTCCGGCTCGAACGATCGAGATGCGCGCCGAGTTTCAGGGCTGCCTGACCGACGGCATCTGCTACCCCCCGATGAGCCGGACCCTGGCGGTCGAGCTGCCGGCCGCAAGCGCCGAGGATGTGGCGGTTGTCGGCGATCTCAACGGTGAGATGGATTCGGCCACAGCGACCGGCGCTTCAGCGAGTGAGCAGGACCGCCTGGCGAGTCTGCTGGACGGGTCCCCGATCGTCGCGCTGCTGGTCTTCTTGCTGGCCGGGGTGCTGCTGGCCTTCACGCCCTGCGTCTTTCCGATGATTCCCATACTTTCCGGCCTGATTGCCGGAGAAGGCGATCGGATCACCACGGGCCGCGCCTTCCGCCTGTCCCTGGTCTATGTGCTGGCGATGGCTTTGGTCTATACAGCCTTCGGCGTTGTTGCCGGTCTGTTCGGTCAGAACCTCCAGGCGATCTTCCAGCAGCCGCTGGTCCTGTACAGCTTTGCTGGCCTGTTCGTGCTGCTGTCGTTGTCGATGTTCGGCTTCTACGAGCTGCAGCTGCCTTCATCGCTGCAGACGCGCCTGAACGCCATGTCCAATCGGGCCGAGGGTGGAACGCTGCTGGGCGCGGCGATCATGGGTGGCTTGTCTGCGCTGGCCGATGGCCATGGAGAACAGCGCCGCCCCACCGAGCACCGCATCGCCGGTCTGGCCGATGTAGATCAGCGCACCCATCAGCGCCGGCGCCACACAGGGACCAACGACCAGCGCAGACAAGCCACCCATGATCGCCGCGCC
>JBCDLQ010000508.1:0-2510 GCA_039414335.1 Pseudomonadota bacterium
CAGCGCAGCCATGACCTCGGTTTTCTCGCGCTCGCCGATCCGTGGCGCGTGCAAGGGAATGAAATCCTGGTCGGGAAACTCGTTTCTGACCCGCTCGATCAGCGCCGCGGCAAAGGCTTTCATGGAGTCACTCACGCCCTACATTCTGCCGTCGAGGTATTTGCCGGTTTCCAAGTGCTTGAACTCCGGCAGCAAGTAATTGAACAGGGCTACGAGCTCGGGCTTGTCCCAGATACCCTCCCTTCGTATGCGGTCGATTGCCTCGATGAAATGATCGAGCAGCTTGGGATCAAATGCGTTGGGCGTTCTGATCACGCCCAGTGTCTCGAAGCGATCCAGGTCAAGATCGTCGTCATCCATATAGAACTCTTCGAAGTCCTTCTCACCTGTCGTATCGCTGTCGAAGAAATACACGGGCCAGCGCTTCTGATCGATCAGTTCCTCCGCTCGACCACGCGCTTCAGCCTCGCTTTCACATTCATGCGGCGTGTAGCCCAGCGATTCGAGATAGCGCACGGCAATATCCGAAAAGCGCGTCAGGTGCAGCGCCTCGGACAGCTTGGGAAAGAACACGTCCCGGTTCTCGCCCAGCAGGCAAGACATCAGACATAGCTCACCGGATTCCTCCGGGGTAATGAAGTATCGACGAACATCGCGCGGGGCCGAGATCGGCTGACGTTTGGCCAGACGCTGATTGAAACCATGCAGCAGTGAGCCATCGGAAAACGCCACGTTGGCAAAGCGCGCCGTCGAGACCGGCAACATCTGACTTTCTCGCACCAGAAACAGCTCCATGATGCGCTTACTCGCGCCCATCATGTTGACAGGGTTGGCCGCCTTGTCGGTAGAGACACAGAAGTACTTTGAGGCATCGGCCTGACGCGCCTGTGCCATCGTGCTCAAGGTGTTGAGCACGTTGACCTCAATCATCCGCATCAGGGTGAAAGGGTCCTTCTCCGAGCGCACATGCTTGAGTGCAGACAGGTTCAACACATAGTCATAGCCCGAGACCGACGCCATCAAGGCGGCAAACTCTCGGCTGCCACAGTCCAGCGCGAAAGTCCGGAAATCACCTTCGATATAGCCGATCGAAGAGCGCAGATCGCGCACCAGCTCCACGAGGTTGTTTTCGGAGATATCGACTACGTGCAACGCCCGCGGCGAGCGCCGGAAGATTTCCTTGCACACAGCCTGGCCGATCGAGCCAGCGCCACCGATGACAAGGAACCGCGAAGCGGAAATGCGCTCGCGCAAGACCTGTTCGTGGACGCTGACGTCGTTATAAAAAAGCGCCTGATCGCGGCCAATGAGCTGCAGGTCATTCATTGCAATACAATCTCCAGGCGCGGCGTTTCTTCATCGATGGGCATGGGGGGAAACTCCAGCAACAGATACTCGTTGGGCAATTCCGACAGCACTCGATAGTCGCGCCCGGACTGATAGGCCTTCAAGGACGGGAGATTCCCCTTGCTGATGGTCGCATGGCAAGGCAGGCCCGCCAAGGCCGCCTGCCAGTACATGTAGCGCGACAAGAACGTGCCAATGCCCTGCCCCTGCCATTCCGGCCGCACCATGCTGCCGGCAAAGATCGATCCGGTCGGGGTGATCTTGAGCAAGGCATAGGCCACCAACTCCTCCTGGATGAACAGGCCCGAAGGCAGGAACGCAGAAGACGTCAGAACGGTCGTGAGGCTCTCCGTATCAAAACCATGCGGCCGGAAGAACTGCAGTTGATCCTCCGGCAACCGATGCAACAGATCGCGGAGCGCCGATTGATCTTCTGGCCCGAGGGGGCGAATCACCGCGTCGCGATCGTGTACCGTGCCTTCCAGGCCACTGGCCTCCCGAACCCCGGTAAGTCGACGGGAGTAGCGCAGCGCCGTGATCCCGCGAGCCCTTTGCTCGACCTTCGCAAACAAGCGAGGAAATCCGTGCTTCAGTCGATAAGCCAGCGTGTTCAGCAAGGACATCAATCAGACCAGCGTTGAATCCAGCCCCATGAAATCGAGCATGGCCTCATTGACCTCGTGGACGTCGTACTTGTCACGAGCGATCTTCAGACTTTCCGCACCCATCCGCTCGGCCAGGTCCGGATCCTGCAGAAACCGCTCCATGGCTTCCGTGAGCGCCTCAGCGTTTCGCGGCGCCACGAGGAAGCCATTCCTGCCCTCTTCGACCGTTTCGCGGCAGCCTGGAGAATCTGCGGTAATGATCGGGCGGCCCATGGCCATGGCTTCGAGAATTGTGCGCGGTGTGCCTTCCCGATAGTAGGACGGGAGAACGTAGATGCGCGAGGACTTCAAGCTGGGGCGGACATCATCCTGATTACCCAGATACTCCACCGCTCCAGAGGCTGACCAGCGCTGTGCTTCAGCCTCATCAATGCCGCCCGGGCTCGGATCCAGCGGCCCAACCAGTAAGAACCGCGCTTCGGGATACTGGCGCTTCAGCCTTTCGGCTGCTTGAACGTATTCCCGAATACCCTTCTCGACGAGCAGTCGAGCAATCAG
>JBCDLQ010000509.1:0-2506 GCA_039414335.1 Pseudomonadota bacterium
CTGAAAATCCCGCTGATCGTCAGGACCACGTCAATTCGCGGGCGACCCAGTTGTTCCAGCGGAATCAGCTCGACATCTGCCACGTTACCCAACTCATCTTCAATTGCGCGCGTGCCCAGCAGCTCGAAGCACTGGGCAATTCCCTCGCCATCGCTCTTGAGATTATCCGTACCCCAAAGAACCATGGCGACCGTTTCGGGCAACTGGCCATCTTGTTGTGTCAGTCGGTCGAGCATCTGCTTGACAATCTTGCGGGCGGCGTCAATGGCCATCGGTGATGGCACACGATAGGGATCAAGGGCGTGAATGTTTCTCCCGGTCGGTACGATCGCCTCGTTTCGCATCACGTCGTTCCCTGGAGACGGCAGCGTATAGCCACCGTCCAATCCATGCAGCACACCTTGAACTTCCTGATCGTTCTCGATTCGATGCTGAAGATCAGCCAACCAGGTCCAAAGGTTCGACAGCAGGCCAGGCGGGACCTCAGCGGTTGAATAGAGATAGTCCTCAACCTCAGATACATCTAGCGCCGGTGTTCGAGGGGCCCGAGTGAAACGAATCATCGCCTCGCGAACGATCGACTCAATGTGATCCCAACGCGACTGGGAGTCACTGGTAGTCTTCAGCGTTTCCTGCAGCTGAGCATGATCCCAGCCAAGATGATGGGCGATCAGAGCAGGCAAGGCGGGAAGCTGACGATCGGACTGAGGATGCTTGACCGGGTTGAAGGCCGCGACAAGCGCCAGCATGTCAACCAGCTCTTCATCGCTAGGCGCTTCGCCCAGAACGTGTAGCCCCATCGGAATCATCCGATGCTCAATCTGGAGCAGTTCATGGCCAAGGGCGGCCACGTAGCGATCGCTGCACAACTGCTCCTCTTCCTCCACGCTGATTCCCAGCTTATGTGCCTGAACCCGGATATCGGTAAGCAACTCGTCGTTCGCTCGCTTGTGATAATTGTCCAGTCCGTCTTTCAGCAGACGAAGGCCCTTGTAAAGACCGGCTTGCTGTAAGGGCGGCACCATGTAGCTCACCAAGGAGGCGGCGCTGCGTCGTTTGGCAATCGATCCTTCGCTTGGATTGTTGACGCAGTAATAGTAGAAGTTCGGCAAACTGCCCAGGAGTCGGTGTGGCCAGCAGTTCGCACTCACGCCATTTTGCTTGCCCGGCATGAACTCCAACGCACCATGTGTGCCGAAGTGAACCACTGCATCTGCATCATAGATCTGGTTGAGCCAGGTGTAGAACGCAGCGAATCCGTGGTGTGGTGAGGCATCCTTGCCCATTAACAGGCGCATCGGGTCGCGTTCATAACCAAAGCTGGGCTGCAGCCCGACAAACACGTTGCCGAAGTACTCGCCCAGGATGTGAAACGATCGCCCGTTCGTCAGAAGCTCCCCCGGCGCCTGACCCCAGTATTGTTCGATCTCCGGATACCAGGGGAATCGATTTCGATAGTCTTCGAGGTCAAGGTGAGCCGCCACGTTAGCGTCGGTTCCGTGCTGAACCGCATTGCCCTCCACCAGACGCTGGCGAAGCGCTTCAACCGATTCGGGCACCTCTACCGTATAACCCGCTAACTGCATTTCCTTGAGCAGCTTGTGCAGGCTCTGGAAAACGTCAAGGAAGGCCGCTGTACCAACGTTTCCAAGATTCGGCGGGAAGTTGAACAATACGACTGCGACCTTCTTGTTTGCATTCACCTTGCGTCGAAGTCGAACTCGATGGGCTACGCGACGTGATGCCAAGTCCAGCTCAGCGTCATTTGGCAGAAACGACTCTTGCTTCATCGTTGGGCCGCCAAAAATAACCGGCTCGGAGATGCCGTCCAGTTCAGGCAACGCGATGTTCATGGCCACCTGGATCGGCATCAAGCCAACCTCATCGGCCCGCCAGTCTTCAACCCGCTGAAAAGACAAAGGGACCATGTCGAAATAGGGCACATCCAGCACTTCAAGCTTCTCAACCGCCTTGTCCGGCTGAGCGCCGCCCGGTCCTCCGACAAGCGGAAACCCAATCGTATTGATCAGCAAGTCAACAGCGGGCAGATCGCTTTCAGCCACTTTGCCGCTACTGCCATCCTCCGCAAAGTACTGATCGATCGCAGGACGAAAGTCCATCAGAGAACTGTACGCTGCTCGGACTTCAATACCCTCGGCCTCAATTTTTCTGATCATGCTGTCAATGTGGTGCGTGTTGCCGCTGAGCAAAATCGCTCGCATGGTCAACAGGCCGACAGCACCGCTCCAAGACGAATCACTCAGGTCATCGGTGCGTTCTGAAACTGGGCGACCCTGGGCTTTTCGCCAGTCTCGATAGGCATTCAAATCCGGGAACGGTGCTGGAGCGTCAGGGTGGTAGAGCGCCGTGTCGGGATAGGCCACGGGATCTTCAACGGGAAGCTTGCCTGTGTATGTCCCCTCACCTTCGGGGACATAGCGGTCAATCAGCAAACACATCATCCGCTTCAGATTGTCCGGCGTACTGTGCAACCAGTAGTCATGCA
>JBCDLQ010000510.1:0-2504 GCA_039414335.1 Pseudomonadota bacterium
CCAGGCGGCCGCGATCAGCACGACGGCGATGATGCCGATTCCCTTCTTCACGTCTATCCCTTTCACTATGTATTGGTTCGGGTTTCAAGGCCCACTTGGCCGCCTTGTTGGAGTGTCAGCAAGGACATGCATGCCCGACGATTTGTGAAGTTTAGTGAAGGGGTGTCAATGCGCCCTGACGCAGGACTCGCCTTGACCCGCTTTCAAGCCCTATCAATAATCGCAGCATGGCTATGCAGGAATCAGCAGGCCCGGGGGCAGTGCAGGAGACCGTCTGGGCATTTGACTCGTTCCGTCTGAGTCAATCGGAAGGGCTCAAGCAGGACGGTGCCGCCGTCATGCTCGAGCCCAAGACGCTTGATGTCTTGATCTATCTGGTGCGCCATCGCGACCGGATCGTCAGCCGTGATGATTTGCTGGAGGCCGTCTGGGGCGAGACCGTCGTAGAAGAGGCGGTGCTGTCCCAGACCATCTTCAAGCTGCGCAAGCAGCTGGGCGATTCGGCGAAGACGCCGCGCTTTATCACCACCTATCATCGCCGCGGCTATCAGTTCATCCATCCCTTGCAGACACAAGCGATGCCTTCGGGTCCGGCATCAAGCCGATCCCCGATGCTGCTGGTTGGAACTGTCATTGTGCTCATGGCCTTGCTTCTGCTGGTGCTGAATGGCCTGAACGACGACAGCGCTCAGTCACCATTGCCGACCCTGGGCTTCATGCCCGTCGAGATCGAATCGGAAGACCCGGGCGCCGAATTGATCGGTCAGACCTTTGATGATTTGCTGTTCAAGCGACTCAGTCAGCAACCGGGGCTGATCACGCGCACGCGCACGCTGGGGTCTCTTCAGCTCGAGCCGTTGCCCGACGACGTGTTCGAATACGCGGACCAGCAGCGCGTGGACTGGGTGCTGCGCGGCAGCGTCGCGCCATCGATGACGGCGCAGCGCGTCTGGCTGGACATGGAGCTCGTTCGGATTGGCGATGGGGTAAATCAGAATTTTCCACTGGATCGCTTCGAACTGCCGCTGCCCGGGCAGTCCGCAGACCTCGAGCAGCTGCTGGACGCGCGTAATCACGTCGCCGGCGACATCGGCAATTACATCGGCATTGCATTACTGAGACAGAGTCGATCCGCTAACGACCCGAGTTCACTGGAGTCCATGCGGCTTCTCTTGCTCGGGCTGCAGGAGCTGGCCCAGCTGCAGTGTGGCGGCCAGCTGGCGGTCAACTATCTGCGTCAGGCGGTCGATATCGATCCGCAGCTGACCGATGCGTGGGTTGCCCTGGGCTATGCCTACTTCAATGAAGTCTGGGCCTGCGGCGGTAACGTCGACTATCTTCATCAAGCTGCCCGCATGGCCGAACAGGCTCTGGCGCTGGAGCCGGGCAATGTGCAGGCGCGTCCCCTGGAGATTCAGCTGCTGGCCAGCTTGGGTCGACCACGCGAAGGCCTACTGAACATGCTCACGGTCCTGCGCGAACAACCCGACAAGGCGATTCTCCACTTCTATGCGTCGCTGCTGTTCAACTACGCCGGGCTGCTGGATCGTTCCGAATGGCATCTGGACCGGGCCCTGGCGCTGGATCCTTTCGTGTTGGGCACGGATGTCAGCGATCCACCGCTGCTGCCGCTGTATCGCGCCCAGTGGCAGGATTTCCTCGATACGCTGGTGGCGGTCGACAGCCCCTATCACCGCTTCTACAAGGGCTACGCCTTGTGGCAGCTGGGTGATCTCGATCAGGCGCGGGCAGTGCTGGGTGCATTCGACGATCAGGATTGGCAAACCGTACCCTTCATCGCCTACGGCCAGGCCCTGCTGGACGTGATCGAGGGCCGCCGCGCCGAGGCTTCTCGCAAGGTGGCTGCGACCCATGATCGTCGCCACGCCAACGGCATTCGCGACGGTGAGATGACCTTCAAGGAAGCGTGGTTGATGTCTTTGGCCGGCGAAGACGAGCTGGCCATGGATTACCTGGAGCGCACGATCGAGCAGGGCTTCACCTGTTCCGAGTGCATGGCCAACTCCCCCTTCGTAGGCCTGATGACCGAGACGGACCGCTACATGGACCTGACCGCTCGCGTTCGTGAAAGTGAGCAGGAGTGGTCTCGGCGACTGGCCGATCGCAACGATCCTGAAACGCTGATGATCGAGTAAGTGGGCCTGCCCTCAAAGCTATTGCGCAATAAAGCGATTACGGAAGATCTGATCTGGCGCAGTCAGCAGGCCGTCATGCTCGAAAGCGCCTTGATCGATCAGGCTTCCCGAGAGGCGGTACAGGCCATCCAGATCACGACCGGGGCCGTCTGCACACTGGTCGGCGCTGACCGAGCTGGCGTCCAGTCGATAGTTGCCTCGGGCGGTTGTTACGAAGCCGGGGTCGCCCAGATTTCCACCCATGCTTTGGCCGCTGCCCGGCTGGGAGTTATTGCAGCTGCGGATAAAGGGCACGCCAAAGGCGACGTTCGGCGCTGCGTTGTTATGAATGATCGTATTGGTCAGTTC
>JBCDLQ010000511.1:0-2491 GCA_039414335.1 Pseudomonadota bacterium
AGAACGTCGAGCTGCCGCTGACCTATCGGGAAGGCATTAGCAAATCCGAGCGCAAGCAGCGCGTACTCGAAGCCCTTGAACGCGTCGGTATGGCGCATCGCTTGCGCCACTATCCCGCTCAGTTGTCCGGCGGACAGCAACAACGCGTTGCCGTGGCAAGAGCACTCGTTGGGAAGCCTGCCATCCTGCTGGCCGATGAGCCGACGGGAAATCTGGACTCGCGAAATGGCGAAGCCGTAATGGCACTGCTCGACGAACTGCACAGCGCCGGATCGACGATCTGCATGGTGACCCATGACCCCCGCTATGCGGAATTTGCTCAACGCAAGATCCATCTCTTCGATGGGCGGGTGGTCGATGAAGAGACCCTCGATCGCCTCCGTCAGGAAGAAGAGCAGCGCATCGAACAGCAGATTGCAGAGCGCAAGTCTTCCCTCAGCCAAATCTGATCTTCTTCTCTACTGCAAAACGGAGCCTCTTCGATGACCTTCTTCAGCGACCTGAACCGCGCCCTTCGCCAATTGCTTCTTCGACCCACCTTTGCGCTGACCGTCATCATTACCCTGGCCCTGGGTATCGGCGCGAATGCAGCCATCTTTTCGCTGTTCCACCAACTGCTGATTCAACCGTTGGATGTGGTCGAAGCCGAACAGCTGGTCAATCTGGAGTCACCCGGTCCGCGGTCTGGTAGCAACTCGACCTCGACCCCCGGGCGCGGTGCATCGGTTTTCAACTATCCGATGTTGCGCGATCTTCAAGAGGTGGACGGCGCGCTCAGTCATTTGGCAGGACACCGCGGTTTCGGTGCCAACTTTGCCTTCGATGGCGTCACGACCAGCGGCTTTGGCCTGCAGGTCACCGGCAACTACTTCCAGACGCTGGGCCTGACACCTGCGCAGGGTCGACTCTTTGATGAAAACGATGACCGCACCGTGGGCGAAGGTCGGGTCGCGGTGCTGGGTCATCGCTACTGGATCAACGAGCTCGGCGGCGCAACGGATATCGTCGGCCGCGACCTGATCATCAACGGCATTCGCTTCGAGGTGGTCGGCATCGCACCGCGAGGCTTCCGAGGTACCACGCTCGGCAATGCGCCGGACGTGTACGTGCCGATCACCATGCGCTGGGCGCTTCAGCCGCGCCTCCCCGCCGATCATGATGATCGGCGCAGCTACTGGGTCTATGCCTTTGGTCGACTGGCATCTGGTGTCGATATCAACCGCGCCCAGGACATCCTGAGTTCTCGCTACCGCACGATCCTTGAAGAGGTAGAAGCCCCCCTGCAGGAGATGTCGGAAGAAACGCTGGGTCGCTTCGTCTCTCGACCCCTGCTGCTGAGTGACGGCAGCAAGGGCCAGAGCGTGGTCCGAATCGAAAGCCAGGCGCCGATGATCATGCTGTTGACGGTCTCTGCTTTCGTGCTGCTGATCGCCTGCGTCAATGTTGCCAACCTGCTGCTGTTGCGCGGCGCCTCCCGCGCCGGTGAATTGGCCGTTCGCTCATCGATTGGCGCCAGCCGGAGTCGCCTGGTGCTGCAGATGCTGACCGAAGCCCTGGTGCTGGCATTAATGGGCGGCGTCCTCGGCATTCTCGTTGCCGGCGCCACCTTGTATCTGATTGGCGGCCTGCTGCCGCCCTTTGCCGCCGCGACCGTCGAGCTGTCGATCTCGCCGACGGTGATCGGTGCTGCCATGGCCTGTTCATTGATCGCGGTGCTGATCTTCGGCCTGATTCCCGCCGTTCATGCGGCGCGTGTTCAGCCCGCCCAGGTCCTTCGCGGCCAGGCAGGTCAACCAGGCGGCGGTCGCGCGCTGACTCGCTTCCGCAATGCCCTGGTGCTGGTCCAGGTCGCCCTCGGCATGACCTTGCTGATCACCTCAGGCCTGTTCATCAAGAGCCTGAACAATCTGCAGAACGCGGATCTCGGGATGCAGATCGAGTCCATCGTGTCCTTCGGCGTAGGCCCCGTACGCAACGGGTATTCGGCCGAACGCTCGAAGCAACTCTATGAGCGGATCGAGGAAGAGCTCAGGGCCTTGCCCGGCGTGCTGTCGGCCGCCTCTTCCATGGTGCCGCTATTGTCAGACAGCAATTGGGACAGGAACGTGTCGGTCGAAAACTACGAACTCAGTCCTGGCGAGAATACGAGCATGCACCTGAACGAGGTCGGGCCCGATTTCTTCACGGCATTGGGCATCCCCCTGTTTGAGGGTCGCGTGTTCGATGCGGGCGATCGGGATGATTCACTACCGGTGGCCATCGTCAACCAAGCCTTTGCAGAACGGTTCGGTCAGCAAGGATCGATCGTCGGAAAACGCATGGCCATCGGCGAAACCGAGGAACTGGACATCGAAATCGTGGGCCTGGTCGGCAACACGCGTTATTCCAGCGTCCGAGATGGGATGACACCCCAATTTTTTCTGCCCAATCGGCAAAACGGTGGCATTCCCTACATGAACTTCTATGTCCGAAGCGCCCTGCCGGCCGAGCA
>JBCDLQ010000512.1:0-2487 GCA_039414335.1 Pseudomonadota bacterium
AGAAATCACTGAATCCGGACAGGTCTTCGGGCCTGAATCCGCCACCCATGCCGTCAAATCCCGGAGGCGGCCGGAACTCGTCGCCCTGACGGTAGCCACCTCGCCGGATCTGGTCATAGGCCTGGCGCTTTTCGGGATCCTTCAGGGCTTCGTGGGCCTCATTGACCTCCTTGAAGCGCTCTTCTGCCCCAGCCTCGGAGCTCACATCCGGGTGGTACTTCCGCGCCAGCTTTCTGTAGGCGCGCTTGATCTCGTCCTGAGCAGCGTCAGGCTCCACACCGAGAATCTTGTAATAGTCCTTGAATTTCATACCGTTGGCGACCCGAACTGATCCTTTTTACAGTGGGGTCGACGGCCCCGTATTCAAGCGTCTTGTTCCGCGTGCTGACGCAACCACTTCAGTCGCGGATGATCCATGCTGACCTTTCCGGCGAGCGCAGCGATCGATACGGTCAGGGCCTGGTGATCGCCACCCGTCAACTCATTCAGAGCGATCGCTTCGTACTCACGCCACCCCCCCAGGGACAGGGACTGGCGAATTGACAGACATTCCGATGCGTCGACATCCGCACCGACCATCGACATCTCATATCGAATCGCCGCCCGTTCGCATAAGGCGCTGGACAAGTAACTGTTGGCCACAGGTCCTGCATTGCGCAGGCCATCAATCAAGCTGCTCAAATCTTCATGGGCTACCCCCAGCTGATCGAGATCGTCGGTTTGAGCCAGCGCCGTCGCTCGACCCAAGCGAGCAACCAGGGTGTAAGGATGAGATTCGCCGACGGTTTGGAGGAAAATCTGCTCCGCGCCGGCGAAGGACTCATCAGCTTTCGTCGTATCACCGCGAGCCAAAGCCAGCTCGCCGAGACCGATAAGGGTGCTCGCATAGTCGGGTGTGCCGTCGCCAACAAACCTGGCCATCATATCGCGAGCTTCGTTCAGCAAGTCTTCGGCCCGCGCCTTGTCGCCACTGACCAACAGTAAGCGAGCGTATTGGCTCATCGCTGCCGCCAGGGCGCCCGATTCACCGAGACGTTCCTGGCGCAATGCGATGATGCGCTCGAATCGCTGCGCCGCCTCTTCCGATCGACCGAGACGATCGAGAACGACCGCGAGGTTCTGCAGATTGGACATCGCGTCCGGAGACTCGCCCCGGCCCAGCGAGAGCCACAACGCTTCGGCCGCCTCCATGTGTCGAACACCATCCAGAAACTGGCCACCCATGATGTAGGTCGCCGCCAGATTCGACTCGGCCCAGGCCTGCATCGGACGCGGGCCCGTTGCTGCCGACCTGGCCAGATCCCGTGCTCGATGGAGATCAGCGACGGCGCCGTCCCAATCGCCTCGCATCCGTGCCAAACGTCCCCGGGTCTGCAGCATGTTCGACAGGCGCTCTCGGTGGTCGCCGGAAAAAGACTCGATCAAGGTCACGGCCTCATTGGCCAGTTCAAATCCTTCCGCCACCTCACCCTGTCGATGGCGAACCTGCGCCAGGCTGTGCTTCAAGGTCGCCAACATGGCCGGCGAGGTCTCGGGGCCAACAGACTCAAGGCTGCGGGTCAGCAGCGGCTCAGCCGAAGCCCAATCATCCAGCGAGATCAGGATTTCAACCAATGCCATCCTGATCTCAAGAAGCGTTTCCGGATCATCCTTCAGCCAGTCTTCAGCAGCCAATGCGGTTTCGTCGAGCAACTGTCGTGCACTCAGTTCATCACTGGCACTGAGCTGGCTCACCTCGCGAAACAGCACGATCAATCGATCCTTGACTGCCAAGGTCACATTGGCTTCGTGTCGCGCAACATCTCGTTCATGGGCCACCACGCCGGCTTGCCAGACCAGTCCAGATACGCCAGCCACGAGCGCAACAATTCCCAGGCCGCCAAACAACGCTGTCAAGCGATGGCGACGAATCCAGAGTGTCATCATGGCCAGTGGCGAAATCCGCCTCGCCTGAACCGGCCGTTCTTGCTGGAGTCGCTGAATGTCCTGCAGCAAAGCGTTCACCGTGGGATAACGCTGATCTGGGTTTGCTGCTGTCGCTCGCTCCACGATCGCCTCCAGATCCGCCGTGCGGCGGTAGGACTGCCAGAGCTTGCGCTGACGGGGTGCCCCATCGGGCTGATCGGAGGGCGGCGGCTCGCGAAGCATCCAGCGCAGCACCGCACCAAGGCTGTAAACATCGCTGGTTGTGGACACCGGCTCGCCCTTGAGCTGCTCGGGCGCAGAGAAGCCCGGCGTCATGGCGCTGGGCAGGCGCGCTTCAGTTGCCGCATCGAGCAGCTGTGCGACGCCAAAATCGAGCAGCTTCACCTGACCCTCGCGCGACACGGCCACGTTGGCCGGTTTGATGTCGCCGTGAACCACCAGAGAGCGATGGGCGAAAGCGACCGCCTCACAGACCCTGGCAAAGACTTGGAGACAGCGGGCCGGATGGACATCACTGCCGTGGATCCATTCACCCAGCGTGCGACCGTCCACCCATTCCAT
>JBCDLQ010000513.1:0-2485 GCA_039414335.1 Pseudomonadota bacterium
CGCAGGGCCAACAGTATTGGCTGATAGGCAATGGCCTTCGTCAAGGGGATCAGATCTTTTTCGAATCATTGAACGCCACCCGCGGCGCTAGCTTCGGAAGCAACTTTAATCCTGACGATGTAGAGCTCATCGACTGGGGAAGTCTCCGACTGAGGCTCTCCTGCAACGAAGGTGTCGCCCAATATGAGTCTCAGATCAACGGATTCGGGAGTGGTGAACTAAGACTTGTCCGACTGACTTCGATCGCCCAACTCGGATGTCCATCTATTACGTCTCGGCTTGAGGAGCTCTACGAGGTCAATGTTAGTGAGATTCTCGATTCATCAGAGGTTCCTGGCAGAGATCTTGATGTCCTGGATCTGGCGAAAAATGGGTCTATTCTGGCAAGAGACTTCAATGACGACTCCGTCTGGTTGCGTCGAGAGGGAAGCGACGAATTTGAGCTGCTCGAAAACAACAACCGTCTAGGTGCGCCCCAGCTGAGTGAAGCTGGCGACAACATCATTGCTCAGCAGATCGACAGAATCACCGGATTGAGCACGATCGTTCGATGGTCGGAAGAAGAAGGTTGGGCCCCAATCGCTGACCTTCCAGTGGCCAACCCCTTGCTGATTGGTCAGTCTTTTTCCGGGGAGACCGTGTTTGGAGGGGGTGGGACCGGCGTCGATCAACAGCCCTTCTGGAGCTGGACAGAAGCCCAGGGATTGGCGCTGATGGATACGATCTTTGAGGGAATGCCGCTGATTCCTGTAGCACTATCCGAAGGCGCGACAAGCTTTCTGGCACTGCAATCCAATGTTCCCTTTCAGCCTAGCCCGCGCACGCTTTGGTTCTCCAACGGTGCCGCAGTTGAACTCGTTTCTGATGACTCGCCTGAGGCTCTTTCTAGTTGGGTGGTTGCTTGTGATCGAAGCTGCACGACAAAGTATGGGATTGCGGTTGATGACAGTCCTGACGATGGCACGCTGTGGCTCTCGGTCAATGGTTCTACTGCTGAATTGATCGAACAGACGATCGTTGACCCTGAAGCCTTCAAAGCGCCTTATCTCACGGCAGTATCCGGCGACGGAACGATCGCAGCCGGTACTTTTCTGCCCCATTCAGCACCGTCCAGAAATTCAGATGCCTTTCTGTGGGCGCAGGACCTGGGATTCGTGAAACTGAGTGATCTGCTTGTCGATGGCGGCCTGGAGTTGCGAGAAAACAATCTCATTCAGGTTCGAGCCCTGTCCGACGACGGATTGAAAATTCTGGTTGCAATCAGTTCTTCCGGTTCCTTCGGCCCATCGATTTCCCGGGGAGCGCTGATCCAGCTCAATCCGCACTAGCCTGGAAGATTGACTTGCCGACTGGATAGTATCCGGGGTCCTTCTCCATTAACACTTTCCAAATCGATCGAAGAAGACCCGATTCAGCCCCGTACAGCGCAGTCTCTGGTCGAGGCTTAAGGGGAACTGGAGCCTGGATCGTTCGCCCAGCTCTTTGCTGTCCGATCAACTCAGCCGGGTGCTCTACTCGTTGATGGCCTCAGAGCCGTCGGCTCACGGAAAGAGTCATTTCAGCAGATGCGATTCCACCGAATTCACGAGGGTGATGACCTCCTCGAGCTAATTGCCCCCAGCAAGTTGAACGCCGAATAGGGCTACCTCTGTCACCTGCGAAATATGGGCCGGCAGCATGCGGAACGGTGGCTCAACCAATACGGACAGCATGTTGGCCATCGCACGACTTTTGACCCTGCTGAATTCATGGATGAAACGCTAAAACCATCAGGCAGCTGCTGCACCGAGGTGTGTTCAGAGGCGACCAAGATACATCTTAGAGCTCCTGAGGGAAAGCAAGGCGCCATTCAATGGCACTCAAATGGCGTAGAACCGAACAGCAAAAACCCCGCGAGTGTCACTCACGGGGCTTCTCTTGCCAGCCTGAAAGGTAGTTGATCAACCGATTGGGCTTCGACCCTCGCTCTACTGTCTCTGGAACGTTGTCACGAGATTGTTCGGGTTGGCAATGGCGTATCCAGTGACCGCACTGCTGTTGGGCTGAAAGGCAATGCCATCGTTGGTATCTGTCGGGCCGGGACTGGCGGCATCACAGTTCCCGGTTCCGAAGTTAAAGAACGACGCCCAAGCGAATGGGGCTGCCGTATTCGCCAAGGGAACATAGACCACTGCTCCATTCGCCTGAACGATCTCACCAGCAAAAGCGACTCCCGTCTGACCTGCCTCAGAAAACAGTCTAGCCGTACCGGTACAACCCGGACCCGAATAAAGAACGAAGGCACTTTTGAGTGCGGTTGCCACCAGATCGAATCGATAGTTCTGACTGGTCAGAAATCCTGGACCCTGCCCGGTGAATCCGAGATAAGCCAGATCTTGGCTGGGGTCTGCAATCGAGGTGCCGTTGATCAGGACATCAAACTGTCGACCTGAAGGTCCCGTAGGGCCCGTAGCGCCTGCAGGCCCAATGGGCCCCGGAGTGCCCG
>JBCDLQ010000514.1:0-2475 GCA_039414335.1 Pseudomonadota bacterium
ATTCAACGACACGCCCGTGTCGTTGAATTCCGATGCAGCACAACGGGAGAAGGAATCCAGCGCGGCCTTTGAGGCCACATAGGCAGAAAATCGCGGCGCATTGGTCAACACACCGATCGAGGAAATATTGATCACCTGGCCCTTGCGCTGTTCGCACATGGCCGGCAAGAAGCCCATGATCAGCTTCAGCGCACCGAAGTAATTGAGCTGCATGCAGCGCTCGTAATCATGAAATCGATCATAGGACAGGGCAATCGAACGGCGAATCGAACGACCGGCGTTATTGACCAACACATCGACCACGCCGTGGTCAGCCAGCACTTCCTTGACCAGACGCTCTGCGTCTTTCAGATCGGAAAGATCACAGGTATAGGGGAATGCGATCCCGCCTTCTGCTTCAATCTCGGCCTTGGTTTCCATCAAGGCCTCTTCTCCACGAGCGACAATGATCACGTTCGCACCCGCCCGACCCATCATCATCGCCGTGGCCCGGCCAATGCCGGATGAAGCGCCGGTCACAAGCACGTTCTTGCCCGAGACCTGACCGGTCAGCGAGCGATCGATGAACAGCTCGGGATCCAGATGGCGCTCCCAGTAATCCCAGAGCACCCAGGCATAGTCGTCCAGCGACGGCACCCTGATCCCACTACCCTTCAGCGCCCGCTCGGTCTCGCGCGTATCGAACTTGGTCGGGTAGTTGAAAAAGCTCAACATGTCACGTGGAATACCGAGATCGCTCAGAACCTGATTGATGATTCGTCGAACGGGCGGCAGCATGCCCAGACCCTGCTTCACCGGCGCCGGAATAAAGGAGAACAGCCGCGCATCGACGCGCATGGACATCAGGGGCGCGTGAGCGGCTTCGGCGAACAGATTCATGACTTCACCGATCCGCTTCGGATTGGGATCGGTCAGATGGAAACACTGGCCATTCAGCTTCGGCTTGTGCGCGATGTGATCCATCGCATCAGCGACAAAATCAACCGGCACCACGTTGATGCGTCCACCCTCCAGGCCGAGCGTTGGCACCCAGGGCGGCAGCATGCGCCGCATCTTCTGGATCAGCTTGAAGAAGTAGTAAGGCCCATCAATCTTGTCGATTTCACCCGTTTTGGAGTGGCCGACCACAATGCCAGGCCGATAGACGCGCCAGGGAATGGAACACTGCTGCCGGACCATACCTTCCGAATCGTGCTTCGTTCGGAAATATGGATGATTCAGGCCCTGCGCCTCCTCGAACATGTCCTCACGGAACGTGCCCTGATAGAGGCCAGCCGCCGCGATGGACGACGTGTGATGAAAGCAGCCAGCCTTGAGCTTCTCGGCTGCCTGAATCGCGTGCTTCGTACCATCCAGATTAGCTGCCTGATTGGCATCCGCATCCGCCGTCAGATCATAGACGGCTGCCAGATGGAAGAAATGCTTGATCTTGCCATGGAGTGCGGTGACCTCTTTGGCGGAGATTCCCAGCCCTGGCTTGGTCAAATCTCCGGATACGGCCACGACACGTTTCGCGTGATCAGACCAGCGCTCCTTTACCAGCGCGTTGAATTTGGCTTTCGAACCGCGGCGAACGAGCACATGAATCGTCCCCCGGCGCTTCAGTAGTCGATCGATCAGATTGCGGCCAATGAATCCGGTGCCGCCGGTGACGAAATAGCTCATGAGCTGGGCTCTCCCCGAGATGGAACGTTAGATTGTAATCGGCATAAGATACCCACTGCCCAGAGTCCTGCCAAGTCAGATTGACCCTTGTGGGCTTGCATGCTAGAAATGGACCGATCAACATCAACTGCAAGTTTGGAGAAGGGAAGATCAGTTCATGAGTACGCTTGAGGAACAATTCGAGGAAATTGCAGCGGCTGCCCAGTCGCTGCCGGAACGTCCGGACAACGACACCATGCTCAAGCTCTATGCGCTTTACAAGCAGGGCTCGAAGGGCGATGTGGAAGGCGAAAAGCCCGGCTTCTTCGATTTTGTCGGAGTCGCCAAGTTCGAGGCCTGGGAAAAACTCAAGGGCTTGAGTCAGGACGACGCCAAACAGCAATACATCGACCTGGTCAAATCACTGCAGGGCTGAGACGCCCTGCCCGCCCGCATCGGTGACCGGCTGACATGGCCCGGAATACGCGTGAACGCATCCTGGCCATGGCACTGATGCTCTTCAACGAGGACGGCGAGCCGCACGTCACCACCAACCGGATTGCTGACGAACTCGAAATCAGCCCGGGAAATCTGCACTACCATTTCAAAACCAAGGGCGATCTGATCGAGGCGCTCTTTTCGGCCTATGAAGGCCGAATGCTCAGCTTGCTGGCCACGCCGGAAGAACGCGACCCGGAAATCGAAGACATCTGGCTGTTCATGCATCTCGCCTTCGAGACCATCGGCGAGTTCCGCTTCTTCTACCGTGACCTGACCGACCTGTGTTCCAGGTTTCGAGGCCTTCACCATCGTTTCCGCGGCATCTTGCGC
>JBCDLQ010000515.1:0-2470 GCA_039414335.1 Pseudomonadota bacterium
CAATTCTCCAAGGCAAAGCGCCGCGTGCCGGGCAGTATAGCCTCAGGTCGACTCACCGGCCATGCTCATCGGGCTCGGGCCTTGGGGCACGCGGGACAGATCCCAGGACGCAATTGCCCACTCCAGCAGGTCCTGAGTCTTTGAGATCTGTGACGGTGCCGTGTGCCCCAGGCTGTGCAGTGCGATCTTGAGATTGCTGACGGGAGATTGGACTCGGACCGGATCGTCTTGTTCCGACTTGCTGAGCTTGCGCCCCTTGCTGTCGGTGATCAAGGGCAGATGGGCGTAGCGGGGCGGTTCCAGTCCCAGCGCGCGATAGACCGCGATCTGACGGGCCGTTGAATCGATCAGATCCATCCCTCGAACCACCTCACTGACTCCGGCCAATGCATCGTCGACAACCACAGCCAATTGGTAGGCGATCAGACCGTCAGCCCTGCCGATTACGAAATCGCCGCATTCTGTCGCGAGATTCTGTTCACGAGCGCCCTGAATTCCGTCGTTGAAACCGATGACCGTATCGGCGACCCGGAGCCGAACGGAACGTGCCTGACGCTCCTTGGGGATGCCATCTCGGCAGGTGCCCGGATAGACACCGTCGGGCGGTAGGTCGGAGCGGGTACAGCTACAGGGAAAGGCTCGGCCCGCCTCGATCAATTGGGCGAGGGCGGCTCGATGCTGCCGGGTCGAATCGAGCTGCCAGGCCACGTCTCTGTCGCTGAATAGTCCATGTCGTTCCAGCGCCTCGATCTGCCGCTGACCCGCACCTGACACTTCACGGGGCGGGTCGATGTTTTCGATGCGGACCAGCCATTCACCGCCCTGGGATCTGACGTTGAGGTAGCTGCCTAAAGCCGCAACCAGCGAGCCAAAATGCAGATCGCCAGTGGGCGAGGGCGCAAATCGGCCCACGGGCTTTCTCATCGGATTCGCTTGTAAAGTACTGTTCACGACGCCATTTTACGCTGGAATTGTTATTGACCCCGCCTTCCGAGAAGTCGTTCAAGGCGGTCGCAAGCGCAACCCGATCGAGGTATGAGATGAGTCGAATCGCCCTGCTTCTTGGCACCAACCTGGCCGTGTTAATGGTCTTGGGCGTGGTCATGAATTTGCTCGAACCCTGGCTGATCAGTCAAGGCCTCAATATCAATATGGTGACAAGCCTGGTCATCGCCTTCGTCTTTGGCATGGGTGGGTCGATCGCGACGCTACTGCTGTCGAAATCAATGGCGCTGCGCAGTACTGGTGCCCAGTTAATCAAGGAACCCCGCAACCAGACCGAGCGCTGGTTGTTCGAGACCGTTCAGCGCCAGGCCGAGCAGGCTGGCATCGGCATGCCCGACGTGGCGATCTACAACGCCCCAGAGCCGAATGCTTTTGCAACAGGTGCTTCGAAGAACAACTCCCTGGTAGCTGTCAGCACCGGGCTGCTTCAGCACATGCAGCCGAACGAGGTCGAAGCCGTACTGGCGCACGAAGTCAGCCACGTGGCCAACGGCGATATGGTGACGATGACGCTGCTGCAGGGCGTGATGAATACCTTTGTCCTGCTGTTGTCGCGGGTGCTTGGACAGATCATTGACCGCGTGGTGTTTCGCTCAGATCGCGGCTATGGTCCTGGCTACTTCATTAGTGTCATCGTCTTGCAACTGGTTCTGGGAATTCTGGCCAGCATCATCGTCATGGCCTTTTCCCGGTGGCGCGAATTCAGGGCCGATGCCGGTGGAGCGGACCTGGCCGGTACGCGCAACATGATGGCGGCTCTGGCACGCTTGAAGGGAGCAAAGGGTCCGGCACAGCTTCCGGAATCCGTCGAGGCCTTTGGTATCCGTGGGCGATTCGGGGGTGGGATCAAGAAGCTGCTGATGAGCCATCCGCCGCTCGATGAGCGCATCGAAGCCCTAGCGCAACGCCAGGGCTGATCAAGAGGGGCTCAGGACAAAGACTCGGTCGCGACGGCGATCGAGTGGATCAGAACGAGGCTTCTTCCCGGACGAAGTCACCCTGCACCAGGGTGATACCGAACTGCCACAGGGTAGCCAGATCGCCGGTGTGCTCGACCTTAGGCGCAATGACCCGGACCTGATGCTCGTCGGCACAGGCGACGACTTCTGCCAGCTTCTGCCGCAGCTCATCGTTGCCGCTCAGGTTCTGGATCATCTCGGGTGCCAGGCGAACGAAGTCGATTTCCAGATGCCGCAGCAACGGTTCGTAATCGGCGTCTGGCGCCACGTCACAGAGCGCGAAGCGTGAGCCGGACGGATTGAATCGCTCGATGAAGGTCTGGATGCGGCGGAGCTTGTCGCGGACTTCGGGCTCTCGAACGCCCCAGATGATGTGATTGGCGTCCAGTTGACCGGCCTTGAACATGCCTTCGACCTTGCTCAGGACCGATTCATCATTCAGCGTGTCAAGGCACAACGGAACCAGCCAGTAATGGTCTTCGCCCGTTTGCTTGTCTGCCAATGCG
>JBCDLQ010000516.1:0-2463 GCA_039414335.1 Pseudomonadota bacterium
CGGCGATGACGGCACGCTGATACCTTCCGGCACGACGGAGCCGCTCTTCGACGTTTTTGTGGCCTCTCGAGACTTTGCCGTGGCTGCCGGTGAGGACATTGTGCTGCTGTGGGATGGGAACCAGTGGTCGCCTCTGCTGACCAGCGATACGGATACGCCTTACACGGGTACCTGGATCTCGCCAGAGGAAGACGTTGTGTTGTTTGAGTCGCTGGGACAGTTCAATGTGATATGCCCCTATCTTCCCGGGGAGTCAACGCAACCGTTCTGTCGAGCCTATTCTCAACCCATGCTGAACACTTGCGGCAATAGCAATGACATCAAGCTATTGATGGCCAGCGGCGACATTATCAATGTCGACAATTTTCTGGGCGACTTGACGGCGCAGCCCATACATGACGAGACCGTTCCCCTCTTCCTGACCGCGATTTGGGCGCCCGAGTATGCGTGTTTGGCGGGTCCGATCGAACCACTGGAGCTTTTTGCCATTCGTGGTGGTGATGAGTTCTGGCGCTTTGATGGGGAGGAGTGGTCCAGTATGAATGTCAATATTCCCGGTGATCAGACATTGACCTGGCTCAGCGGTACCAGCAGCAATCTCATCGTGGCCACTGGCTTCAAGCCGAATGGCTCTGGCGGAAATGATGGTGTGATCTGGATCTATGACGGCCAGAACTGGACGGAAGATACCGATTTGCCCGCCGGGACGCCGGGGCTGACCGATATTGTCGTGAACTCCGGTCCGTTCCCTGATGAGGTTTTCGCGGATCGATTTGCGAGCAGCAATCGCATTTCGACCGTGGCGCCTCCTCAATTCGACATCCTGGCCCTTGCTGAAGAAGGTGAACGACTCTTTACGGCTGAGTTGTTCCCGTCGATCTCTAGCGACATTTCGCTCGATAAGCGCTTGTTGACCCCTGAGCCCATCCGGCAGGGTGATCGCATCACATTCCAGATCGTGATTTTCAACGCCGGTCCAGAACCGGTCGCCGATATTGAAGTCTTCGATTCTTTTACGGCCCCAATTACGCCAATCAGTAACACCTGCGGCTTCAGTTTCGAAAGGGAAATTGAGAATTTCACCTACTATACGGCTACTGTGCCGTCCCTGGGCGTCAACGAATCGCTGATTTGTGAGTTTCAATTCGACGTTGTCGGATCATCTGCGGACACGATCACTAATCAGGCGTCAGCCATCGTCAAGGATGATTTCACCTATAGCAATAACAGCGACGGGGTCTTTGGGTTGGAAATCCAGGCACCTTGAATTGAGTGACGGGACGGATACAGAAATATCTGGTCGTAGAGCTGAGTGCGGCGGTCGGTTGATGGTGCGCCGGCGGATTTAGTGTCGCCGTCGGAACGCATTCCCGGACACTTGACAACAGGCGCGATCATTCATCCGGTGCTAACGGGTGCGTTCGATCAGCTCAAGAACCTCTTCGACAATCTCATCGTGGCGCTCCCAGACGATAAAGTGGCCATCGTCCTCGAAGCGCCGGTAATGAACATCGGCATGGATCAGCGCCGATTCGGCAAACTCTGCGTTCTTGACGTCGACCAGGCGATCGCGAGCGCCATGAATGATCGTGACGCTCGCATCCAGTTCAGGCAACGATTCAACGATCGGCTGGAGTTGACTGACCAGTGGAAGCATTTCGTCGTTCGCCGTGGCAAGCCCGCGGCCGATCAGCCAGCCCGTTCCCGGAATCCTGGCGAGCTGGTTGTACCAGCGCGGACTGCTCAATGCTGGGTCAAGTGGCGCTGATATGGAAACGACACCACCGACCTGAGCTGGATAATCCAAGGCCAGGCGATAGACCAATGCACCCCCCAAGGAGTGGCCGACGAGGAGCGTCGGTTGTCCTGTTTCATTCAAGTCGAACAAAGCGCCGATGAAGCGCGACTGGTCCGCAAAGGCGGGTACTGGGCCCTGCGAGTCAGACCGCCCGAAGCCAGGGCGATCAACGGATATAAGGCGCGCTTGGGCATTGAGTCTAGGATCAGCGAGATAACGCGCGAAGGCCTCCCATGATCCCGGTGTGCCATGGATAAATAGGATCAGTGGTTGATCCGGCGAACCTGATTCGACGTAGTGCAGCGTTGCTCCATCAACGAGAATCTGCCTGCTGTGGAAGCTCGGTGGAAGTTCTTCTACAGACGGCATTGGATTGGGGATGCAGGCTTTGAGTAGTGCCAGCGCCACTATTAGTACGGCGGCCATTGCGAGACGTCTGGCGAGTGATTTGTTGCTTTTCTTCAATGGTCTGGGAATCCGTTTCTCCCGAGTTGACCAGTCTACGCCAATGCTGTCATCAACTCACGGCTTCTGTTGTTCCGCTTCGATCTTGGTTGGGACTGTGCAACGTTGCGTTGCCCCAATCGCTGGACTTTGGCTCATTTGAGTGTGGTGATGTTGGCGAGGAGTGAACACAAAAACTTTGATTAACGGTGGACAGAGTC
>JBCDLQ010000517.1:0-2460 GCA_039414335.1 Pseudomonadota bacterium
CCCAACGAGAACATGTGGTACATGAAGTCCGACCTGTCCGGCGCTGCCGCCGTGGTCGGCACCCTGCTGGCCGCCGCCAAGCGAGGTGAGAACGTCAATGTGGTCGGCCTGATGCCCCTGGCCGAGAACATGCCCTCGCAGGATGCGATCCGACCGGGAGACGTGCTGACCTCCATGTCTGGCAAGACCGTCGAGATCATGAGCACGGATGCGGAAGGTCGCCTGCTGCTCCTCGATGCGGTCTACTACGCGCAGGTGGAATACGAGCCGCGACTGCTGCTGAACATTGCGACGCTGACCGGATCAGCAGGTCGTGCAACCGGCGATGAATATGCGGTCGTCATTACTCGCGATCTGGACCTCAGCCTGGAGATGATGGAGATCGGCGAGCTGGCCGGCGAAGACGTCTGGCCGCTGCCGCTGCATCCGAACCACTTCATCCAGATCGACAGCCTGATTGCCGACATCAAGAGCACGGCCGGTTCGCCCGGCGCGTCGATCGGCGCGGCCGTGATCGGCACGAACGTGGCCGCGGATCAGCCCTGGGTCCACCTGGACATCGCCGGCGTGGACTGGCGTGACGAAGCCACGCCGACCGCACCCGTTGGTCACGCAGGTTGGGGTGTCCGTTTCATGGATACGCTGCTGCGCCAGGAGACCGAGTAATAGCAAGCGGCAGGGCCGGTGGAAACCACGGGAATCCGGGATTCCTGTCCGGTTCCACTGGCCCTGCTTTGAATTACCGCACTGCGCTGGCGTCGTGGTCAATCTGTCCGCCTCCACCATCGCGCGATTTTCGCCGTTCCAGACCGGGCGCGCGGGACCCGGAAAACGTTGGAAATCCTGATTTTGCCCGCATATACTGCGATTCGATTGCTGTCCTGGAGTTATTCTCTTGTCCACGTCCGAGCCCTCCGCCTCGGCTCCCGCTTCCAGCGGAGAGACCTTCAGTTTTGTCGCTGCCGAGCACGAAGTGCTCGAGTTCTGGCGGCGTGAACGCATTTTCGAGCGCAGCCTCGAGGCGACGGAGGACGGCCAGCCCTACATTTTCTATGACGGCCCGCCCTTTGCGACGGGGCTGCCCCACCATGGCCATCTCGTGGCCTCGACGATCAAGGACATCATTCCGCGCTACTTCACGATGAAGGGTCGCTATGTCAGCCGTCGCTTCGGCTGGGATTGCCACGGCTTGCCCATCGAGCAGGAAATCAACAAGCAGTACGAGTCCGAGGGCATGAACGCCCACGACGTCGTCGACAAGCTGGGCGTGGCCGGCTACAACGACGCCTGCCGTGCCATCGTCCAGCGCTACACCAGCCAGTGGCGTGACACGATCACGCGCCTGGGCCGCTGGGTGGACTTCGATCACGACTACAAGACCATGGACCCTTGGTACATGGAGTCGGTCTGGTGGGTGGTGAAGCAGCTCTGGGAAAAGGGCCTGGTCTACCAGGGCCAGAAGATCGTGCCGGTCTCCACGGCGCTGGGCACGGGCCTGTCCAACTTCGAAGCCAACCTGAATTATCAAGAGGTGCAGGATCCGGCCATCACGGTGCTCTTGCGTCTTGAAGACGAAGACGCTCATCTGGCCGTCTGGACCACCACGCCCTGGACCCTGCCGTCGAATCTCGGCGTTTGCATCGGCCCCGATCTCGACTACGTCAAGGTGCGCGATACGGAGCGCGATCTGACCCTGTACCTGGCAGCCGACCGACTCGAACACTACGGCAAGCGCCATCAGCTGGAAGTGCTGGAAACGCTCAAGGGTTCCGCGCTGGAAGGGCGTCGCTATCAGCCCCTGTTCCCCTACTTCGCCGATCAGGCCGAACAGGGTGCCTTTGTGGTCATCAGCGGCGACTACGTCACCGCCGACGACGGTACGGGACTCGTGCATCAGGCGCCGGCCTTCGGTGAGGAAGACTTTGAGGCCTTCCGCGCTGCAGCCATCGAGGCTTTCGTCATGCCCGTGACGCTCGAGGGCGTATTCACCGATGAGGTGACAGACTTTGCCGGCCAGCACGTCAAGGAAGCCGATCGCGACATCATTCGCCACCTGAAGGAAAGCGGTGCGCTCTACGAACAGGACGTCATTGTCCATAGCTACCCCTTCTGCTATCGCTCGGACACGCCGCTGATCTACCGCGCGGTCCCGAGCTGGTACGTCAAGGTCGAAGGCATGCGCGATCACCTGCTCGCCAACAATGCCCAGATCAACTGGGTGCCGGACCATATGCGCGACGGCCGCTTCGGCAAGTGGCTGGAAGGCGCACGCGACTGGGCGATCTCGCGGACCCGCGTCTGGGGCACGCCCCTGCCGCTCTGGGTCAACGATGAGACTGGCAAGGTCCATTGCATCGGCTCCGTTGACGAGCTCGAGCAGCTCAGCGGCGTGCGCGTCGATGACCTGCACCGCGAGCACGTCGACCCGCTCGACTTCACGATCGACGGCGAGCCCGGCAC
>JBCDLQ010000518.1:0-2458 GCA_039414335.1 Pseudomonadota bacterium
GCGGATCGGCGCGCTCGTCGATCAGGCAGCCGCCATGGGTATGCCGGCTGTCGCCGTCACCGATTGGCACAATCTGTTCGGGTTGGTGAAGTTCTATCGCCAGGCCATGGCCAAAGGCATCAAGCCGATTGCCGGTGCCGACCTGCGGGTCTCGGACCCCGATCAGCCCGAGCATTTTGGCGTCGCCACGCTGCTGATCCAGAATCGTGAAGGCTATCTCAACCTCTGCCGACTGATCTCTCGCAGCTTCCTTGAAGGGCGCCACAAGGGGCAGCCCCGCCTTCATCCCGCCTGGTTTCGTGGGCAGAGCGAGGGACTGATCCTGTTGCTGGGCCCGGCTTCGAATATCGGCCAGGCGCTCTCGAACGGTCGTCGCAATCTGGCTCGTGCCCACCTTAATGATTGGCTCAAACTCTTCCACGGGCGAACCTATCTGTCGCTGGAACGCCTGGGTCGGGAAGGCGAAGCCGTGATCGAGAGCGGCCTGCTGGATCTGGCGATCCAGACAGAAACGCCGGTGGTGGCCAGCAATGATGTCCGCTTCCTGGCGGAAGACGGTTTCTTTGCCCACGAAGCGCGGGCCTGCATTCACCAGAGTCGACTGCTGGACGACAAGCGCCGAGTGCGAGAATTCGTCGATCAGCAGTACCTGAAAAGCTCGGAGGCCATGGCCGAGGCTTTCCATGATCTCCCCATTGCGATCAGCAACAGCTGGGAAATCGCCCAGCGATGCAACCTCGAGCTAACCTTGGGCGAATACGCCCTGCCCGCCTTCCCCGTGCCCGAGGGCGAATCCGAAGCGGATTTCCTGCGCCGCAAGTCAGCCGAAGGCCTGGACGAGCGACTGGAGCAGTTTGGCCTGGCGCCAGATACCACGCGGGAGGACTACAGCCAGCGCCTGCAGCGCGAGCTGGATGTCATTGTCAATATGGGTTTTCCGGGCTACTTCCTGATCGTCGCCGACTTTATTGCCTGGGCGATGCAGAACGGCGTGCCGGTCGGACCGGGGCGTGGTTCCGGTGCCGGCTCCGTTGTGGCATGGGCATTGAAGATTACTGGTTTGGATCCAATTCGTTACGAGCTTCTC
This sequence comes from Pseudomonadota bacterium, assembly GCA_039414335.1. Classification (GTDB taxonomy): domain Bacteria; phylum Pseudomonadota; class Gammaproteobacteria; order Xanthomonadales; family Wenzhouxiangellaceae; genus Wenzhouxiangella. Next base: position 1,088 of record JBCDLQ010000518.1, read on the forward strand.
TTCGAGCGGTTTCTGAATCCAGAGCGCGTCTCCATGCCCGACTTTGATATCGATTTCTGTGTCGAAGGGCGCGATCGGGTGATCGACTATGTCGCTCAGCGCTATGGTCGCGATCAGGTCTCGCAGATCATCACCTACGGCACGATGGCGGCCAAGGCTGTGGTGCGAGACAGCGGGCGCGTCCTGGGCTTCAACTACGGCTTCGTCGACTCGATCGCCAAGCTGATTCCCAACAAGCTGGAGATGACCCTCGACAAGGCGCTGGAAGAAGAGCCCGAGCTCGCCCAGCGCTACAAGGACGAAGACGACACCCGTTCGATCCTGGACCTGGCCCGTTCCCTGGAAGGCCTGGCCCGGAACGCCGGCAAACACGCGGGCGGTCTGGTTATCGCGCCCGGCCCTTTGACCGATTTCACGCCGCTCTACACGGAGCCTGACGGTCACTCGGTGCTGACCCAGTACGACAAGAACGACGTGGAATCCGTCGGCCTGGTCAAGTTCGACTTCCTGGGCCTGCGAAATCTGACCATCATCGACTGGGCCCTGAAAGCCATCAACCAGGACCGCGCAGATCAGGGCCAGGAGCCGCTGGATCTGGATACGCTGCCCTTGGACGATGCCGAGGCCTACAGGCTGCTGCAGGCGGCCCACACGACCGCCGTCTTCCAGCTGGAATCACCCGGGATGAAGGAGCTGCTGCGCAAGCTCAAGCCCGATAGCTTCAACGACATCGTTGCTGCGGTGGCGCTCTATCGGCCGGGTCCCCTGGATGCGGGCATGGTCGATGAGTACATCAACCGCAAGCACGGCAAGGCACAGGTGAAGTACCCGCACCCCCTGGCCGAGCCCATTCTGTCGGATACTTACGGCGTCATCCTCTACCAGGAGCAGGTGATGCAGATCGCCCAGGACCTGGCCGGCTACAGCCTGGGTGGCGCGGACCTCCTGCGCCGCGCCATGGGCAAGAAAAAGCCCGAGGAGATGGCCAAGCAGCGGACGATCTTTCTCGAAGGCGCCGGCAAGAACCAGATCGACGGGAACCAGGCCGGGTCCATCTTCGATCTGATGGAGACCTTCGCTCGCTACGGCTTCAACAAGTCTCACTCCGTGGCCTATGCGCTGGTGGCTTATCACACGGCCTGGTTGAAGGCCCACTACCCGGCCGAGTTTATGGCGGCCGTTCTGTCTGCCGATCTGGACAAGACCGACAAGATCGCCAACCTGATCGAGGACTGCAAGGCCATGGACCTCGATCAGGCTCGACCAGGAGGTCGTATCAGGGGTCCAGTCGCCCATCAGGCGGTGGGCGAGTTCAGCCTCGTCGCGACCGGTGGATTGGGCCAGCGCGCGCGTCATCAGCTTGCGGCTGAC
>JBCDLQ010000519.1:0-2452 GCA_039414335.1 Pseudomonadota bacterium
CCGGGTTCGTCAGACAAGGTGGTTCGCGTGTTATCCAGGGAGAAGCCGTCATAGCCATTGTCGATGTCCAGCAGCAGTGTGGTGAAATCCAGGCTCAAGCGATCAGACACCTGCCAGGCCAGCTTGCCGCGCAGCGTCTGTTCATCAATGTTGGCCGTATCGCTCACGCCCAGGAAGCCGTTGTGCTGCGCGCCATCGCTCTGCGTGTTGCCGTAGGCCAGTCGATAGGCTGCCTGCTCGTTGATGGGACCGGAGACCACGCCCTCGAACTGACGCCCGCCGCGCTCGGCTACGCCAAGATTGATCTGACCGGTGGTGATCTCCGTCGGGCTGCCGGAGACCAGGTTGATCAGGCCCGCCAGGGCATTGGCGCCCAGCAGCGTGCCCTGGGGACCGCGCAGAATCTCAGCCTGCTGGATATCCAGCGTGGTGGCCGCACCACCGATTCCTGTCAGGTCGATGCCGTCTACGACCAATCCAACGGAAGGATTGATCGGCTCGACGAACTGGCTGCGCTCGCCAATGCCGCGAATCTGGAAGAAGCGGCCACGCGAGGCGCCGGCTGAAAAATTGACGTTAGGTGCCAGATTCAGAATCTGGTCGATGTGGCTGGCCTCGCGCTGGTCGAAGACATCAGCGCTGATGACCGTGGCCGACCCGGCCAGATCGGACAAGCCGACGTCGCGGAATTCAGCAGTCACGACCAGCGTTTCGCCCTGATAGGGGGAATCTTCGGAATCGGCAGCAGATGGGGGCGCATCCTGGGCCATCGGGACGGCCGTCGCCAAGGCGAGGGTGAGAGCAAGATGGATCATTGAAAAGGTCTCCGTCATTCAATTCAAGGGAGACCCGGCATGCACGAGGGGTTGCGAGAAGCACGACGGTCAGTGCCGATAGAACTTCCCATTCCTTCCCTACGCCGGCACTAACCGGATCAGGTTCGACGGGTCTTCGCTCGATCACCAAACGAATCTCAGGCCGGAACGGCCACCCCGAGGAATGCTTGCTATTGTAGCCGCTCGATCAGCCGTCCGGTAAGAAGCGGCTGCTGAACATGAAGTCGAGAATCTCTCGCGAGCAATCCAACGCTTGCCGCGCTACTCGAATCGATTGGTAAAGATCGAATCCGTCAACACATTGCTGGCGACACCGCCATTGACCTTGTCCGAGTTGTTGCCCGTGTTCGGATCAAAGGTTATGGAAGACACGCTGGCCGCCAGATTGAACGAGCCTGGATCGACAATTCGGTACTGAACCAACAGCGTTTCGCGCTGATTGAAATCTATGGCCGTCAGTTGGCAGTTAACCTCTGGGCAGAGATTGCCGGACACGAAAACTGGCTCCAGATTGACCGGTGTTGTGCTCAAGGCAACGTCGCGAGCGCGATTGACACCGCCGTTGATCAATTCGATCTCATACTCAATAACATCATCGGCAAAGAAGGGGCCACTGCTAAGCAGCTCAACGCGCACCACAAGGTTGCTCGCGGCCAGAGACGTGTTCTGAATGATGGCCTCATTGTTGGCGGGGTTGCTATCGACCTGACCGGGCTCAACGTAGACGCGGTGCATCCAGTCCTGCGCCGTACCGTCATCGTTTGCAACAGGCGCGAAGTAAGTGAAAACCGCTGATCGTTCGGAGTTCGCGGGCATGTTGTCGATCACGCAGGGTAAGGCTCCGTCACAGAAGTCAGCCGTCAGGAAACTTCCACCAGCGCCCGGTAGTTCGGTCCACACGCGAACGTTTGAAGCCGGCTGCCCGTTGGCTCGAATCCGCACGGAGAACTGCAGAATCTGATCGGAGTAGTAAGGCGGATTCTCGATCAGACTCATGCTGACTGAGACATCAGCCTGACCGACGGAACCCTGATTGCCCTGCTCATCGACGTTGTCTTCGAGATTGAGATCGATCTCCGCCCCCTCGACCTCACCATTGAGCAGGAAATCGTTGCCCGTGACCTGCACCTGGATCGTGACCAGATCGGTCTGTCCGGCATTCAGGCTATTGATCAAGCAGCGATTGCCGTTAACCGAGTCACAGCCCGCGAAACTCTGGACAGTCAGGTTGTCTGGAAAAACCTCAAGCTCGAGATTCGAGGCGGACTGTCCGCCCTGGTTATTGATGATCGCGCGGTAGCTCACCGTCTGTCCGATGAAGAACGGCGAGGCCGTGTTCAAACTCAAGTCCAAGGACAGATCGGCCCCGGGTTCGATCGCACCACTGAAGGTGAACAGATTATTGCTACCGGGCTGGCCCTCATCGGGATCATCATGGTTTGAAGCTCCCGTCGAACCGACGCTGGCAATGATCTGGAACGCGCCGTTCAGGTGACTCCCCATTTCGCCTCGCACAGGCACGGTGACGGTCTGCCCAGGCAGAATCTCATTGATTACGCACGGCAGATTCGGGCAGAAGCTGGCCTCTGAACTGGTTGAAAAGAATTGGGAAAAGG
>JBCDLQ010000520.1:0-2447 GCA_039414335.1 Pseudomonadota bacterium
CGGCGCGCCCGGGGTCTACATCGAGGGTGCCAAGGTTGCTTCGATCGGACTCAAGGTGCGGCGCGGGCGCACTTATCACGGGCTGGCGATGAACGTCGACATGGACCTGAACCCCTTCGGTTTGATCAACCCCTGCGGCTATTCCGGCCTGCAGATGACCCAGCTGATCGATCACATCGACGGGATCAACTTCACGGAAGCCACGTCGCGATTGTGTGCATCGATTTGTCGACAGCTCGACTATGATCCGGTCAACGGTGCGGCTGAATTCGCGCTTTCGCTTGCGAACGAGCTCGCATTGCCGTAAAACTATTTCGACCGGCACAGGTCTCATAACATCATGAAAGAACAACCGATCAAGTTTTCGATTGCATTACTGGCAGGACTGGCAACCGTCCTGACTGTCCTGGTGGTCTCTCCCGGTCGGGCCACGGACACTGATATTGCGGTCAACCTGCAGGAGAGCCTGGGCCCCCAGACGGAGCATCGCTTCGCGACGCGCTGGGCCACGCGGATCATCAATGCCTATCATTACGGCGACAAGCGCGAGGGCAATCTGTCCGAGCGCATGTTCGATCAGTACCTGGATCTGCTCGACAGTAATCGCCTCTATTTCACCGCTGCCGATATCGATGACCTGAAGCGTTACCGGCCGCATGTGCACGAGTCCCTGCGCGCGGAAAACCTTGAGCCGGCTTTTGATATCTTCACGCGCTACATCAAGCGGGTGAACGAGCGCACGGAGCATGCCCTGGCGCTGCTGGATGAAGGTTTCGATTTCACCATCGATGAAGAGTATCGCTACGACCGGTCTGAACTGGATTGGGCAGAATCCACGGAAGCGCTGAACGAAGTCTGGCGCCAGCGTCTCAAGAACGACTGGTTGCTACTCAAACTGGCCGACCAGAGCGACGAAGAGATCGCCGACACCCTGAGTCAGCGCTATTCGAATCTCAATCGTCGGATCAACGAATTTAACAGCGAAGATGTGTTCCAGTTCTTCATGAACGCCTACACACGTTCGATCGAGCCCCATTCAGCCTACCTGTCACCGCGCAGCGTCGATAATTTCGAAATTTCCATGCGCCTGTCGCTGGACGGTATTGGCGCGATGCTCCAGCGCGAAACCGAGTACACCACGGTGATGGAAATCGTGCCGGGCGGCCCGGCCGACATGGACGGTCGCCTCGAAGCCGGTGATCGCATCGTGGCGGTGGCTCAGGGCGGAGAAGACTTCGTGAACGTCATCGGCTGGCGTTTGGATGATGTCGTTCAGCTGATCCGCGGCGAACGCGATACGATCGTCCGACTGGAAATTCTGCCGTCGGACACGGGCCTGAGCGGCCCGGCGCGGGTCATCGATATCACGCGTGATGAGGTCAAGCTCGAAGAGCAGGCGGCCTACAGCGAAGTGATCGAAGTGCCCCAAGGTGATGACGTGCGCCGCATCGGCGTTGTCAATCTGCCCGTCTTTTACGTCGACTTCCAGGGTCGCGCACGCAACGAGCCGAACTATCGCTCCAGCACCCGCGATACGCGTCGTCTGATCAATGAACTGGTGGAGGAAGGCATTGACGGTCTGGTCATCGATCTGCGCGGCAACGGCGGTGGTGCACTGGTTGAGGCCACGACCCTGACTGGTTTGTTCATCGATGAAGGTCCGGTAGTCCAGGTCCGCGACTCGCAGGGCCGTGTGAACCTCGAACGCGACCGTGAGCCGGGCATGGCCTGGGATGGACCCCTGGCGGTTCTCGTCGACCGACGAAGTGCATCGGCCTCGGAAATTTTTGCCGCAGCGATCCAGGACTACGGTCGCGGTGTGGTCATCGGCGAAACCACCTTTGGCAAGGGTACGGTCCAGAACCTGATCGACCTGGATGAATTCTCGAACAGCGATGACGCGCGCTATGGCCAGATCAAGCTGACCATGGCCCAGTTCTATCGCGTCAACGGTGGCTCGACCCAGCGTCGCGGCGTGATCCCGGATATCGTCCTGCCGACGGCAGGTGATCCGGAAGATACGGGTGAGAGCGCGCTGGAGAATGCCTTGCCCTGGGGCGAGATCGCCCCGACCGAGTTCACTCGAGTCGCGCGGCTGGACCCCTTGGTCGAGCTGGCTCGCCAGCGCCATGAACAGCGTCTGGCGACGGACGAAGAATTGCAGGGTTTGCTCGAAGAGATCGAAGAGTGGGAAGCGGAAAGCTCCCGCGGAACGATTACCCTTCTCGAATCTGCCCGGCGCGAGCGCCTGGAGCGAGACGAGGCACGTCGAGCCAGTCGCTATGGTGAGGCTGAAAGCGAGCTGGAAGAGGGCAGCGTAGACGAAGCCTTGGCCGAAGAAAGCGAGGCCGAAGAGGAAGACCCCCGTGACCTCTATTTGCTCGAGACTGCAAGAATCCTTTCCGATTTGATCGAACTGGATGCGGGTGAGCAGCGCCTGGCCCATC
>JBCDLQ010000521.1:0-2439 GCA_039414335.1 Pseudomonadota bacterium
GCCCTGCATCCCGAACGCGCGGAGCTCAAGCGATTGAAGCTCTACAACGCCCTGGCAAGAGCTTCCGTACCGATCTGCCTTGCCTTGGCCTCTGTGGCGATGGGCGCGGTGGGCTGGTCCCATGAAGACGGGCTGGTGGCCGTTGGCCAGTGGTTAGCTGGGCTCTGAGTATTTGATCTTCCGCCTTGAGGGCTGGCTCATTCGGCGCGTGACGTCGTATGATCCAGCCCTCTTTCTTTACTGGAATTCGACGCCATGACCCCTTCCCAGCAGTTGATTCTGGCCTGCGCCAGTCTGGCCACGCTCACCTTTCTCGTCGGGTTCCGCCTGATGTTCGTTCGCGTCGGCGAAATGAAGTCCCGGCGCATTCATATTCAGTCCGTCGCGCTTTCGGCCCAGTCCGCCGCAGCCTATGAAGACACGCGCGCCTCGGATAACTACAAGCACCTGTTCGAACAGCCCGTACTGTTCTACGCGCTCTGCGCGATGGCGGTGGCGAGTAGCAATATTCCTGGCTGGCTGACGATCGGCGCCTGGGCCTACGTTGCCCTTCGAGTGATCCACACCTTCATACAGTGCGGCTACAACAAGGTGATGCACCGCTTCTATGCCTTTGTCGCCAGTTATCTATTGCTGTTCGCGATGTGGATCGGGCTGGCGATCAGCCTGTTCTGAGTCGGCTCAATCGCACTCGGCCAGCATCGGTCGGGCCAGGCGGGCAATGGGGAAAGTGCCAGATCCAAAAAGCGGGTCGTTGCTGACATAGCGAACCTCGCCACTGAAATCGTCGAAAAACTCGATTGTCAGTTCACCCCAGTGTTCCAACTCGACGTTTTCTGGGTTGCTTGTTGACCAGCTCCGCCCGCCGGTCGGTTGAATGAGATTGGGGATATGGAGCGTTTGCCCCTGAAACTGGCCCTGGCCAATCATCCAAGTTTGTCGTCGTCTGGGATCGTTGGCTTCATAGGTAAACCAGTAGATCAGTCCTTCTCCGTTCTCGATGACCTCGACCATGAAGCCTTCCCCGCTGGCATTGGCGCTCGTCCAGGCGCCTGATATCCATTGATGCGGCTGCTGGTTGCTACAGTTCGTTCCAGCAAGGTTTGTCAGCCGTTGCAGGTCGACACTTGCAGGAATGTGACTTGTCGGACACATTAAGCTGCATGTAACTGGGGGCCGCCAATAGTCCATGTGCATTTCCAGCGTGTCCATCTCGAACTGATCAATGATCAGTCTGGGAAGAGCTCCGCTCAGCCGTTGTATCGATCCGCCTCCATTAAAACGACCGCGAGTACTTAGCATCGTATCGAATCGGATTGAATCGGAATGAACCTTCCCGACACTGACCCACCAACTACCGGAGTAAAAGTTACTGCCGTCGGGATAGCTGAACCAGTAGGTCAAGACGGAGTCGTTTTCCAAAAGCATCTGGGTGAAGCCCTCCCCTGCGGTTGGTGGATAGAACCAGCTGCCGCTGATGCTCGGGCCGATAAGCTGGCCCTGACGGTTTTGGCACTCGCGAATGTCTTGTCCGCGATGGACCTCATTGATCGCTTCAAAGTCGAGGCCCGGAGATAACGTTAAGCGGTTGTTGCACAGGTCTAGAGACTGGCCTTCGGGAAAAACCACCATCGTTCTGAAAAAGTGTTTTTGCCAATCAATATCGACCGATGGGCTGCCCGTCAGTTGATTGTTTCTCGCAAACAGCATCCAGATACTGTCTGGTGCCATAGCGTCAAAAACACGGCCGATATCGTCGTCAATGGCATTGTCGGACACGTCGAGAATGCTGAGTGCGAGCGAATCAAACCAAGCCGGCAGGGGCCCAGACAGACCATTGTCACCAATTTCCAATCGTTGAAGGCTGGCAACTCCTCCGGGTTCCTGCGGCCATAGAGGCCCGATGAAATTGTCGGTCAATTTAAGTGACTCGAGCTGTTCCAGTTCACCGTCGGCAATGGGCCAGCTCTGCAATCGGTTGTTGGAAAGATTCAAGTCGGTGAGCATGGGAAATGCCCCCGTGCTCAAGCCGGCAACACTGGAAAGGTCGTTTCCTGACAGGTCGAGTGTTCTCAGGTTTGGAAACGACGAACCCAGCGAAATAGAACCATCAATCTGCGTTCTCGCTAGATCCAGCCTTCGGAGATACTCCGAATTCAGCCACTCCGCCGGCGGAATTCGGCCGATCGGGTTGTTTCCCAGGAATAAATTCCCGATCGATGCGATTACTGGCTTCGAGACCGATTCATCGCCAAATCCGAGAAGCTGATTGTTCCTCAGGTCGACGTCCGCAAGGGGCAAGGTCAACAGCGATCGAGGAATCAAGCCCGTAACCTGATTCCCCCAGAGATATAAAACATTAAGTGACTCCAAGTCAGCAATTTCTGCAGGAATAGTGCCGCTGAGCTGATTGCTTTCCAGGAAGATTTCTCTCACGGA
>JBCDLQ010000522.1:0-2432 GCA_039414335.1 Pseudomonadota bacterium
GATGACGATCTGATGCCGTTCATGGCCCTGGCGCGTGACGTTCAGGCGGTGATGATGGCGCACGTCTGCTACCCGGCCGTTGATGAGCAACCGGCCGGATTTTCCCCGATCTGGATCGGAGACATCCTGAAACGCCGTCTGGGTTTCGAGGGTTTGGTTGTGTCCGATGATCTGGACATGGTCGGCGCGGAGACGGCCGGCGATCTCCCGGCGCGACTGGATGAGGCGTTCAAGGCAGGCTGCGATGTGGCGCTGGTCTGCAAGGACGAATCCATGCGCGCCGTGTTAACGCTTGATCGCGACTGGCCGCGTCCGCCGGCCGACGCCATGGCCAGGCTCTACGGCAAGCCCATGGCGGCGCTGGAAGAACAACTGCTGGTGCCGGAGTTTCGGGCCTGGCGTGATTCACTCAATGCACTGATGAAAGACTAATGAACGAGCTTCTGCAACGAATCAGCGACTGGGTGAATCTGCCCGTCTGGGTGCTGACCGCGTTTTTGATTGTGTTGGCAGCGCTGCTGCTGGAATTCATCTACCGTGGCTTTGTCGGGCACATTGCACGGCTGGCGAGAAAGACCAACACGCTCTGGGATGACGCCGTGGTCTACGCGGGGAAGAAGCCCGTCTCGCTGCTGATCTGGTGGCAGGGCGTCGTGATGGCGGCGCGCGTTGTTCAGCCGAATACGGACTTCATCGGTTTCGCCCCGGAGTTTCTGAATGCGGCACAGCAGTTGGGCCTGGTGCTCGCCGCAACCTGGTTTGCTTTCCGCCTGGTCACCGGTTTCGAAAACGCCTTCATCAAGGAGCGCCAGCGGCGCGAGCGTAGCGTCGACCTGACGACCGTCGCCGTGTTGGCGCGGATCGTCAGGATTGCCGTCATCGTGACCGGCGTCCTCACGATCCTGGCCATTTTCGAAATCCCGATCTCCGGCTTCCTTGCTGCCGGCGGCGTAGGCGGTATCGCTGTTGGTCTGGCCGCGCGCGATCTGCTGGCCAACTTCTTCGGTGGCTTCATGGTGTTCATGGACCGACCCTTCTCCGTAGGCGATTGGGTGCGCTCTCCGGACCAGGACATCGAGGGCGTGGTCGAGAAGATCGGCTGGCGCATGACCACCATTCGCAAGTTCGACAAGCGGCCGATGTATGTGCCCAATGCGACCTTCACCACGATCACGGTGGAAAATCCTTCGCGCATGACCCATCGCCGGATCGCCGAACACATCGGTGTGCGCTATGACGATTTTGGCGTGATCCGCAAGATCGTCGATGACATTCGCGACATGGTCGTCACCCATCCCGAGCTCGACGACAGCCAGACCACAATGGTTCATTTCGACGTATTCGGTGCCTCCTCCCTGGACATCATGATCTATTGCTTCACCAAGACCACGGTCTGGACCGAATACCACCGAATCCGCGAAGACGTGCTGCTGAAGATTGGCGACATCATCGAGTCGCATGGTGCCGAAATCGCATTTCCGACGACCACGATGAAGGTCGAACAGCGAATGCCCTTGCTGATGGCTGAAGCCGCTGAAGGACAACCGCGATGACACGTTCTGAACGTTGGGGTGATCTGTGGCCTGCAGGGGCAGAGTGCGTGCTGTCGGCGGAAACCGTGTCTTCAGCAATGGATGCTCAGGCGGAGCGCTTGATGGATCGTCTGGAAGGTCATGACGATGTGACCTTGATGGTGTTGATGAATGGCGGCATGTGGCCGGCGCTGGAGCTGGCTCGGAGGCTGGATCGCCCCTTTCGACTCGATCACGTCAAGGCTTCGCGCTATCGAGAAGCACTCGAAGGGGCGGATATCCAATGGGGCCACTGGCCTGAGCGCGTCACTGGAACCATTGTGCTGATCGACGATATCTTCGACGAAGGTCATACGATGGAAGCCGTCTCGAAGCGTTTGCAGCGTGCGGGGGCGGAGTCGGTCATTACGGTGGCCATGGCGCTCAAGGCCCACGAGCGCGGATTACCGCGTGCACATGTGGATGACGCTGCATTTGAAGTGCCCGACCGTTATGTGTTCGGCTGCGGAATGGATTGGAAAGGCCTGTGGCGTCAGCTGGATGCGGTCTGGGCCCTCGGAGAGGAGTAAGGTCGATGCTGGGTGTGATTGGCGGGACAGGGGCGGTTTCCCTGCTCGAATCGGATGAGCAAAGAACCATCGAGACCCCATGGGGTCAGCCATCGGCCGAGCTGACGCGCGTTGACCTGGGCGGCACGCCCGCCTGGTTTTTGCCGCGCCACGGCAATCCGCATCGGTTCGCGCCACACCGGGTGAATTACCAGGCCAACATCGATGCCTTCCGTCAACTCGGAGTCGATCAAATCATCGCAATCAATGCCGTCGGCGGCGTGGATCCGGATCTGTTGCCCGGTGCACTCGTCGTCCCGGATCAATTGATCGACTACACCTGGGGTCGCGA
>JBCDLQ010000523.1:0-2428 GCA_039414335.1 Pseudomonadota bacterium
CCTGCACCAACGTGATCGGCGGTGGCGCGATCTTCGTTGGTGCAGGCCAGAGCCTAGCGATCGAGAACAGCAGCTTTGTTGGCAACGACACCTTCAACGCGCCGTTGGCCCAGCCCCAGGAGGATGCAGCGGGTGGGGCCATCCTGATCCGCTCCGGTCAGACCTTGACCAGTACGGTCGATATCTTTCAGTCCACCTTCTCAGATAATTCGGCCACCGGTGTCGGCGGTGCCATCGCCCTCGGCGGCCCCGGGTTCCCCGCTGAGATTTCAGAGTTGAGCCTTCGCCACGCGACCCTCGTTTTGAATGAGTCGGACAGCAACGATGACGAGATCGCGGTTGCCGGCGGCGGTGGGGTCTGGTCCGCCTCGTCCGAGCCGGTTCAGCTGTTCAATTCGGTCGTAGCGGAAAACATTGATAACGCCAACTCTCCCGCTGCCGATCTGCACGGCAGCATGAACAGCTTCGGCTTCAATCTGATCGGCGACAACGCCACGGTCTCGGGCACGTTCCCGCCAGGCCTGCCGAACGCCAACGACGACTGGGTGGGCTCAACCGCGTCGCCCATCGATCCAATGCTCGAAGCCCTGGCCAACAGCGGCGGTCCCACGCCGGTCCACGTACCGATGCTCGCGAGTCCACTGGTTGATCAGGGCCGATGCGGCTCGCGCCTGACCGACCAGCGCCTATTCCAGAACGCCCAGACCGGCCTGCGGATCATTGACATCGGCAATATCGCCGATGCCTTCGATGGCTGTGATATCGGCGCCGTAGAGCTCTTCAGTACCCCATCAGACCCGGTGCCCGTCGCCAACGACGACAACTACACGGCCCTGGAAGACCAGCCGCTCGTCGTCTCAGCCGCTAACGGTCTGCTTCAGAACGACGTCGACGATGATTCGCTCGTGGTCATTGAAGTCAGCCCCGCAGACCAGAGCCGCGGTTTTATCCAGGCGCAGGTCAACGCCACCGCCGACGGTGCTTTCGTTTTCGAAACCTTGTTGGAAGACCAATCGGGTACGGCCGAATTCACCTACGTCATTACCGACAACATCAGTACCGCCAGCGGCTCGTTATTGATCGAAGTGCTGCCGGTCAACGATCCACCAAGTTTCCAGGCCGCTACAACCCAGGTTTCGGCCACCCCCGGCGCACCCAGCCTCGTCGAGGACTGGGCCTCCGAACTGGGCGCAGGCCCGGCCGACGAGCAAGGCCAGTCCCTCCAGCTCTTCGTCTCGGCCGTTAACGTCCCCATGGGCTTTTTCACGATCCCACCTTCCCTTAGCATCAACGGCGGAACCGCCGACCTGAGCTTCGAGCTCGCGCCCGATGCCGAGGGCAGCGCTGTCGTCAGCGTGGTGCTCCAAGACGGTGGAGGGACGGCCAATGGGGGAATCAATCAGTCCGACGAAGTGCTATTGACCATCGATGCTTTGGGTGACCAGATCTTCAGTAGTCGGTTTGAGGAGCAGTAGGTCGGCCGGGCAGGGCAGTCTTTCGCCGCGCCCGGGCCCGCGCACAGAGGGAATACGCTGGCCTTGAAGGCGCCCATCTGTAGGACATCAAATCTCAATTTGGCGTCACCTGCCCCAGCTTGACGAGAGCCGAACTTGTCTGCGAGTGTCCAGCTAGCCAGGGTCTTGGGGGCGTTATGCGGAAGTTTTTCAGATTTGACCAGAACGATTGCCCGCTGCCAGGGCGCATAGCGACAGACATCTGGCGCATATTCTGGAGAGTGCTAGAAGAAGAGTCGCCATCTAGCGCATCTTTTTTATGAATTTTTCCATCCAGTTTTTGCTAGGCTGCTTAGCTGAATTGGAGAAGTAGCTTGAATCGTAAATCGATAACACTGTTTTTTGTCGCAACTTCCAGTCTGATTTTTGGGAATTTGGCGGCAAATGACCTCGGGCCTGAAGAAACTGTGATCCACTATTTTTCAGCAATTGAGGATCGAGGAATTAATGACGTTGCTCATCTAATTCATCCAGACGAGGCTCTGAGGTTTCGTGAAATGGTTTTTCCGTTGATTGAACAAATGGCAAATTCTTCGGATAAAGCCATGTTGGACTCTTTCTTCGGAACTGATTCCGTAGATGAAATTGCAGATCTATCTCCGGTTCAGTTCATGAATTCTTTCACGACAATTATTGCCTCAAACGGAATATCAGTGAATTATGAAGATGTCAGGGTTATCGGGGTTGTCCCCGAGAATGAGGATAGACATGTTCTCGTCAGGTTTTCAATCTTGGGCCAATATGGCTCCGCTGAATCATTAGAAGTAGTCACAGTTCGGAAACACAGCGGCACCTGGATGGCAACCCTCTCAGGCGAGCTTGAGGGATTTGGAAAGCAAGTACAGGCGCAGTCTCAATAGCCAAATGCAGCCTAACAAAGCGCTTAAGCCACTTCGGCTTTTAGCGTCCACGAG
>JBCDLQ010000524.1:0-2428 GCA_039414335.1 Pseudomonadota bacterium
ATGTTCGCCGGTGCGAATGGGGTAGAGCAGCTTGTTCAGCCAGTCGGTCAATTCCGCCACCACGGCCGTTTCCAGCGGTTGCAGGGCCTCGAGCATGGCAGCCGCGCGCTCCGATTCGGACTCTCGAAGCTCCGCGCCGAGCTGCAGCAGCCAGGCCAGCCCGTACGGCCGCTCAAAGCCGCTGCGCCCTTCGGCCTGGTAATAGGCCACCTCGGCGGCAATGGTTTCAGGCGTGATGTTCTGGCTGATCGCCTCCAGCGCCTGATTGGCCAGTGCCGTATCCGGATACAACCGCGCCAGTCGAGCCAGCAACCAGTGCCCGTGCACGGCCGAATGCCAGTCAAAGCAGCCATAAAACGCCGGCGTCAGCTCCCGCGGCGGCCGCACATCGGCATCCGAATTCAGCACGTGCGCAATCTTGTTCGGGTACTCGGTGTGCACGCACGCCAGCGCCAGGTCCGCAAAGCGCTGCGCAATCGCCAGCTCATCCGCCGGCTGCGCCTGAGCATTACTCATGGCCAAACCAGACAGGGCGAGCATTTGTAGAACATAGCGCATGGGGTGGGCCTTAATGATTGTCTATTGCTTGTTAAATATATCAATATAAAGGAGGCTACTTACCTCTTCTGCCATTCTGCTGTAGAGTGCATGATTGTTTTTGTTTTTTTTATAATTATTGCTTGACGAAGGCAGGACCAATAGCAAATTCTCAGTAATTTCGAAATAACTATTAGTTGTAGGTAGGGATTTATCTATGGTAACTGAAGAATTGATTGAGAGATTCAAGCGAGAAAACGAAGCTGCGTTGGAAGCCGGGATTATTGCTTTGGACGAAGATGAAAAGAATGTCATATACATCGCCTTAAACAAGAAATATCGGTTGAGCAATCCCGAAGAACTCATCCGTGCCAGCGCCTACGTGTCGCTAGTTGTCGAATATGGCTATCCTCAGGAGCAGATTGAGGTTGAATTTACAGTCCCGCACCGCGTTCCAAATATTTATTCTGACATTGTCGTTTTTAAAGACAAGACAAAGAAATATCCCTACATCGTTGTTGAGTGCAAACGCGAGGAAGCAAGCCAAGGAGAGCTTGATCAAGCCGTTGAACAGGGTTTTGGCTACGCCAACTCACTGAGTGCAGATTTCCTTTGGATGACCTCGGGCATCCGAAACGACTATTTCAAGGTCTCGGGATTTGGCGGAGCGGAACGTGTTGGAAATCGCCTCGCCGACCTGCCAAGGGTTGACCAAAAGGAATCATCTCGCGCCAAGTACACCAAGGGTGGAAAAGACGGCTTTGAGCTTGAAGTCGTCGAAGAAAACGAACTCACACGCAAATTCAAGCAGGCCCATGATGCACTTTGGGCAGGAGGTAAGCGTAATCCTTCAGAGGCCTTTGACGAGCTCGATAAGCTGATCTTTTGCAAAATCTGGGACGAGCGGACCCCGCGTAAAGCAGGCGAACCATACGACTTTCAGGTCTTTACTGACGATAAAGGCGATGATCTGAAGAAGCGTATTCAAGAGCTTTATCAGAAAGGACGGGAAAAGGATCCCGAAGTTTTCAAAGAAGACATCCGTCTTTCGAACTCAGAGCTGCAAACGGTGGTCGGCTACCTTGCAGGAACCAACCTAGGAAAGACCGACCTCGACAGCAAGGGTCGCGCCTTCGAGACCTTCATGACCGGCTTTTTCCGGGGCGAGTTCGGCCAATATTTCACACCGAGAAATATTGTGAAGTTCATTGTCGATGCACTTCCGATCAACCATGAGTCTGTCGTCATTGACACCTCATGCGGCAGCGGGGGCTTCCTGCTTCACGCCCTCGATAAGGTCCGACGCGAAGCTGATCGGATGGCTGAAGAGGGCTACTTCGAACCTACATCGGTACAACACCACAAGCATTGGCACGACTTCGCGCAGAACAATCTTTATGGCATCGAAATCTCCGAGGGCATAGCCCGCACGGCCAAGATGAACATGATCATCCATGACGACGGCCACACCAATGTTATCGCCTTCGATGGGCTTGAACCGATCGACGCGATGCGGACGCGGACGAACAACCAGGGATTCAAACCCGGCCGATTCGACTTTATTATCACCAACCCACCATTTGGCGCAAAGGTGAAGCTCAGCGAAAAGCGCTATCTTGAAGACTACGATCTTGGCAGCAAAAATATCGACTGGATCGACATCAAGCTGAAGAACCTCACCGTCAAACAGAAGAAAGTAGGCGAGAAGGACTTTATCCGTCGCACCTTTCTTGAAAAGTCGCGTGATCAGCAGACGACTGAGGTGCTTTTTATTGAACAGTGCCACCGCTTCCTGAAACCGGGCGGCTACATGGCGATGGTCATTCCTGACAGCATCTTGACCAACTCCAGCATGCAGTATGTGCGCGACTGGATCGAAGAACATTGGCGC
>JBCDLQ010000525.1:0-2406 GCA_039414335.1 Pseudomonadota bacterium
GCTGGCCTCTCACTCAATAACCCCCTGACCCTTCTCATAGAAAAACTTTGGGTCCTCTGCGCCTTCGCGTCAGCGCAGCGCGAAATGGAATTGCGGTTTGCCAACGGCAAGAAGCGATTCCATTTCGAGCGGCCGCGCGTGAGAGAGGCTTTAGATCGACCAGCAAATAGCCATCAAGGATAGAGCAGAGTTTCCTGCCAGCTGTTGTTGGTGAGGTCGAAGCAGACGCGTTCGTGGAGGCGGTATTGGCGGCCGTACCAGAACTCCATGCGGTGCGGACGCACGCGGAAGCCGGACCAGTGTTCCGGGCGCGGGACTTCGCGGCCTTCGAAGCGCTTTTCGATTTCGGCGATGCGATCGACAAGCGTCTGACGCTCATCCAGTACCTCGGACTGGCGCGAGGCCCAGGCACCGATCTGGCTGCCGCGGGCGCGGCTGGCGAAGTAAGCGTCGGCCTCCACGGAACTGACCGGTTCAGCCGCGCCGTCGATCAGCACCTGCTCTTCCAGCTCGCGCCACCAGAACACCAGGGAGACGTTCGGGCTCTCGCTCAGATGCTGACCCTTGCGGGAATTCAGGTTGGTATAGAACACGAAGCCATCGACGTCCGCGTCCTTGAGCAGCACGGTCCGACCTGCCGGACGACCCTGGGCGTCCACGGTGGACAAGTGCATGGCCGTGTGTTCGGGAATGCTGGCTGCGCGGGCACGCTCGAAACCATTCTGGAAGCGTTGCAGCATGGCATCGGTAATCGCTGGATAGGGGGTGGGGTTCATTGCAGCATTCCTTGGTAGCCGGATCGGTAGTCCGGGTAAGTGAATTCAAATCCGCTAGCCTTGAGCCGAGCGTTGGAGACGCGTTTGCCGGCGCCAGCCTGGGTGTCATTGACTCGTTCTGGCCGAGGACAGTCGAGCTGTTCCGCGAGCCAGTCCAACACCTCACAGCGTGGACTCGGGGCCTCGTCGGTCGCACAGATCACCGGGCCAAGATCTCGCTGTTCAAGCACGTGGGCCAGGACGCGCGCCGCATCGTCGGCATGAATCCGGTTCGTCCATTGCACCACGGACGCTGCGCACTTGGCCTGTCCAGATCGCAGGCGACGGATCAGCATATCGCGCCCCGGACCATAGATCCCAGAGAATCGCACGATCTGCCCGCCATGCTGACAAGCCAGCGCTTCGGCATCCAGCAGGATGCGGCCATTGAACCGTTCGGGCTCGGTCATTGAATCCTCGTCAACCCACTGCCCGTCATTCTGGCCGTAGACGGCCGTGCTGGAGACCATGATCAACTGCTCGCAGTTCACGTGCTCAAGCACATTCTCCATTCCCTGCAGGTAGATCGCCCGATACGCTTCGGGCGTGCGCTCTGCTGGGGTCGCCTGATAGATCACTGCATCAAAGGTGGTCGGGACCGCCTTGAGTGTGTCGCGGCGCGTCAGATCGGCTGCGTGGAAGACCACAGCGGACTCGGGCTCGGCGGGCGAGCGTCGGAGAGCGTGCACTTCCCACCTCGACGGATCGACACGGGAGCACAGCCGCCTGCCCAGATCACCGAAACCGGCGATCAGCAGCCGCTTCACGTCGAGGCCGTAGCCAGGTCGTCGTCGCTGGAATCCGATTTGCTGTCGCCGTCACCGCTGCCGGTGGATTCACGCGGCGGCAGCATGCGCAGCCAGATCAGCCAGACGACCAGCGCGTCGAGAATGATCAGCGCCTGCCAGAGATAAAGGTGGAACCATTCGAACCAGACCATGTTCCACTGGCCCATGTAGAACAGGCTGATGATACGCACCAGATTCAGACCCTGGATCGCCACAAAGCCAATAAAGAATCCGATGAACTTGTGCTTGAGCGGCGCCGGAAAGGCAAAGATGGCAGCGAACAGTATGATCAGGGCTTCGACCCCATTACAGCCGGGCTCGATACTGATCCCGAATCCAGACGCCACGTCCCAAATTTCCTTGCCGCGAGACATGACGCCGTCGTCGAATAGTTCGATCAGGAAAACGCTGATCTTCGCGATGATGGCAGTGAAGGGCAGGATCACATTGTCCTGCACGGGCTTGAGCACCTCGATGGTGAACAGACCCAGAATCAGGACGATGAACAGAATGGAAAAACGCAGCATCGGATACCCCTACCCGGCAAGTCGTCAAACAGCCGCAAAGTGTATCAAAAGCGGGCCTGAGACTTTTCACGATCATCACCGCCGCTGACACGGTCGCGCGGTGTCATCGTGGTAGCATGCCGGTTGATTTTTGACCGCTGTGACATCGCTTCGTGACGTTCCTCCCACGCATCTTCCTGATCGGTCCCATGGGATCGGGCAAGACCACCGTGGGCCGCTTCCTGGCCGAACGAATGGGTCTGGAATTTCTCGATCTGGATCAGGAAATCGAACGAC
>JBCDLQ010000526.1:0-2406 GCA_039414335.1 Pseudomonadota bacterium
AAGGCGCAGGTGATTGGGAATGACGAGCGAGAGCGAAAGCGGTATTTCACAGTTCAGTTTCCTTGAGTAAGGTCATCGGAGACTTTGGATTCCATGAGTTGGACTTGCAACTTCAGTCCTGCTTGCCGTGAAGTCGGCGTCGGGTCACGGGCGAGCAACAGATTCTCGGGTATTCTGGGCTTGGCGTTTTGTTGGAGGATCTCGAGTGATTCGGTTCAGCGTAATTCTGTTTCTCGTTGTTGGACTGCTCAGTCCGTCATGGATTTCTGCACAGGTTCGGATTGATCCCGGTGGGGTCGGAGACGCACTGATAGAGCCCTACTGGACTGCTGCTGGTGGCAACGATAGCTTGATCACCATACGAAACGAAGGTGACAGGGCTACTGTGGCCAAGGTTCGTTGGCTTAGTTCAGAGGGCGAGATCCTGCTGTCCTATAACCTCTACTTGAACAGTCATCAGGCGTGGACAGGCGCGGTGGCAACGGTGAATGGCGCGGCTGTGTTGATCAACGTCGCCGACGCTTGTCGATTACGGGGTGAGTTGGGTGAGGTCTTTGCGCTCGATGATCCTCTCCAGGATATTGATCAACTCAGCGGTTCGATTGAGATCATCCAGATGGCAAGTGTTCCTAGGGACTCTGTCGTCGTCAATGGCGGGTTCTGGCGGGCGTGTGAGGAGTTGATCGCACGGTTCAATTCGGGACCCTGGCGACAGATTCCCAACTTCGCCCTTGAAGCTCCGGACCAGACGATGAGTGCAACGGTCAGCTTCATCGATGTGGCAGAGGGCGTCATGAGTTCGGTAGGCGCCACTGCGCTGGCTGGTTTCAGCAATCTTCCTCAACATTCAATGCCTGCGTCGCAACTACCAGATCTCTCGAGCGCATTGGATTCTGGCGCGGAGGGTCGTGCAGTGCGGAGTTTGACCTGTGAGCTGGTTGATTGCCGTATCGATGTATGGCCTAGCCCGATTGAAGCCGTTGCTGCGGCACTGACCGTCACCACCATCAGTGCCGATTTTGACTTGCTTGAAGATATTGTGGGGCAATTCGAATGGATGATTCATCGGCCGCTAGAGCGATACCAGACCGATTTTTCGGACGTAGACCTTGGCGTTCCGGCCACGATCAGTCACTGGAATCGCGAAGGAAAGTACTTGCTCGATCAACAGGGTTGCGGCGTGCCTCTCCCATTTACACCCTGTTCAGGACCTGTTTGGCCTTTGGAATCCGACCTGGTCCACAACGGTCTCGATTTGAGGTTTGGACTCGAAGAGCAATTTGAAGTGCTCGAGACTTCCCTATTGGCTCATCCCAGCTTGGTGCTGCCGGGCCATTCCCTGGGTATCCTGAGGGATTTTTTCATCGAAGAATACTCCGGCACATCCCGCCTCCGCTTCGTTGGCAGTCGGATCACCAACGACGGGGCGACGATCCATGGCGGACCCGCGATCGCTTTTGCACTTCAGCAATACAGCAACGGCACCCTGACTGACGCCTCGGGTCTGGCAGTTCTTGCGAGTTATCGTTCGACGGTGTCGGTTCGCCGTAACCTTGAGATCAGCAATGGAGATTGATGTGTTGATCAACAGACTTCTCCGATGCTTGTTTTTGTGTTGCCTCGCGCTGACTTCGGCAAACGCGGCTTCACAGGTTCGACTTAATCCTGACGGCATGGGTGGCGCTCTGATTTTGCCGTACTGGACGGCTGCCGGAGGCAATGACAGCCTGATCACGATTCGCAACGACAGCGATGTCGCAACAGCGGCAAAAGTTCACTGGCTTGGCTCAGACGGTGAGCGATTATTGAGCTACAACCTGTATCTGGACGCACGCCAGGTCTGGACGGGCGCGGTAGCAGTCATCGATGGGTCGGTCCAGCTGATCGGCGACAATTCCTCGTGCCAGTTGAGCGGAGATTCTCCGGGGAGCGTGGGGGTAACGACGGACCCTCGATTGCTTGATGCGATTCGTGGGTCGATCGAAATCATTCAGGTTGCTTCGACGTCTGAGGTGTCTCCACTCGCGTCGGCGGGAGTCTGGTTACCCTGCGAGCAATTGAGGGCGCGCTTCAACGACGGAGTCTGGTCAGTTGATCCCCAGCAGGGCTTGCTTCGACCGAATCAGATGATGAGCGCATCGGTCAGTATCATCAGTGTTGGGATTGGCACGATGAATTCAGTCAGCGCGACTGCACTGGCCGGCTTCAGCGACATGCCACAGCACAGTCTTCCGATGTCTGCGCTTCCAGACCTGTCCAGCGCATCGGATGCTGACGCGCAGGAGGGGCAAGTGCGGAGCCTCATCTGCGAGCGGCAAGGTTGTCGATACGATGCTTGGAATCGACCGATCGATGCCGTCGATGCGGCCCTTCGAACCCTCTATTTCATCGCCGATTTTGACCTGC
>JBCDLQ010000527.1:0-2405 GCA_039414335.1 Pseudomonadota bacterium
GGAAAGCCAGCGTTCGACGGAGAAGCTGGACCGTATCGACATGCTGCCTGCGCGCGAACACCCCTTCGACGAAGAGGCCCGCCAGGCCTTCCGACGCCGCTTCCGCAATCGTTTCGATGTGGATCTGCGCCTCGCCGTGCCCTACATCGAAGCCGGTGATGGCGTGCATGGACAGGGGCTGGAGCAGTATCTGCCCCTGTTCTTCGACGAGACGGCGAGCCTGATCGACTACCTCCCGAGCAACCACCGCCTGCTGCTACTTCCCGGCGTCGACGAAGCCGCGCAGGAGTTTGACCTGCAGTTGAGCAGCCGCCACGACCAGCGCGGCGGCGATCGTGAACGTCCCGTTCTGCAGCCAGAAGAGGTCTACATTCCAGCGCCCGATCTGCTTGAGCAGCTGAAATCCGACGCCTGCGTGCGCGTCACGCGCAGGAAGCCCGCGCAGGCCACGCTGGCGGCTGCACCGGCAATCGATCTGGACCACGGTGCCGACACCGCCGTGGAGCAGCTGCGACGCCTGCCCGGCCGCACCTTGCTAGCTGCCGATACGGCAGGTCGACGAGAGCTGATTCAGGAAGCACTCAAGGCCGCGGGCCTGCGTCCCACAGCTGTGGAATCATGGAACGCGTTTTCCAGCGGCGAAGACGCCCTATCGATCGCCATCCTGCCCGTTTCCGGCGGCTGCGCGCTGCCCGACCGTGGCTGGACCATCTTGACCGAATCGGAGCTGTTCCCGGGCCACACGCGCACCCATCGCCGCGAACGTCGCACGGGCCAGGACCCGGAGAGCATGATCAAGTCCCTGGCCGATCTCCAGGCCGGCGCTCTGGTCGTGCATCTGGAACACGGCATCGGCCGTTATCTGGGACTGGAGGTGCTCGACGTCTCCGACTCCACCGGCGAATACCTGACCCTGGAATATGACGACGGCGACAAGCTCTACGTGCCCGTGACCGATCTACATCTGGTCAGCCGCTACACCGGCTCGGATCCGGAACAGGTCAAGCTCAACCGCCTGGGCTCGGACCAATGGCGCAAGACGCGCCGCAAGGCCGCAGAAAAAATCCGGGACGTCGCCGCCGAGCTGCTCAACCTTCAGGCTCGCCGAGCTGCGCGGAAAGGCCATGCCTATGAGCTCGAGCGGGGCCTGCAGGCGCGCTTCGCCGCGGGCTTCGAATACGAGGAAACGGAAGACCAGCTCCAGGCCATCAACGCCGTTCTCGAAGACCTCGCTTCAGACCAACCGATGGACCGCGTGGTCTGCGGGGATGTCGGTTTCGGCAAGACCGAAGTGGCGCTTCGAGCGGCTTTCGCCGTGGCCGAATCGGGCCGCCAGGTCGCCATGCTCGCACCGACCACGCTGCTGGCCGAACAGCACTACCGAAATTTTGCCGACCGCTTCGCCGACTGGCCGATCAACGTTGCCCTGCTCTCTCGCACGGGCGCTCAGGCGAGCAAGACCGTCAAGGGCATGGCCGACGGGACGATCGATATCGTGATCGGCACCCATCGCCTCCTGTCCAAGGATGTGACCTTCAAAGATCTGGGCCTGGTCATCATCGATGAGGAACAGCGCTTCGGCGTGCGGCAGAAGGAGCGGCTGAAGGCCCTGCGAGCCGAAGTCGATCTCCTAACGCTAACGGCTACACCCATTCCGCGAACCCTGAACATGGCCATGACCGGCCTGCGCGAGCTGTCCATCATTGCCACACCGCCGGCGAAGCGTCTGGCCGTGCGCACCTTCGTATCGCAGTGGGACACAGCAACCATCAAGGATGCGGTCAGCCGTGAGTTCCAGCGTGGAGGTCAGGTCTACTTCCTCCACAACGAGGTCAAGACCATGGCACGCATGGCCAACGACCTGGAAGAGCTGTTCCCGCGCGCTCGCATCGGCATGGCTCACGGCCAGATGGGGCCTGGCGAGATGGAGCGCACCATGCGCGACTTCTACGCTCGCCGGATCAACCTGCTGATCTGCTCGACGATCGTGGAGAACGGTATCGATGTACCCACGGCGAACACGATCATCATCAACCGAGCCGACAAGTTCGGACTGGCCCAGCTGCATCAGCTGCGCGGCCGGGTCGGTAGATCGCATCACCTCGCCTACGCCTATCTGATCTCACCGCCGAAGAAGGTGATCACTCGCGATGCGCGCAAGCGCCTGGAAGCGATCCAGACGCTGGAAGAACTGGGCGCTGGCTTTACCCTGGCCAGCCACGATCTGGAAATTCGTGGTGCCGGTGAACTGCTGGGCGAGGAACAGTCCGGCCAGATCGAAGCGATCGGCTTCTCGCTCTATTCGGATTTGCTCAATCGGGGAGAGCTACTGTCTCGTCGGTGCGATCGGCCATGACTTTTACAAGGTGAAGCGCGCATAGCCAGCAGATCCCTGGCGCTTCCCC
>JBCDLQ010000528.1:0-2405 GCA_039414335.1 Pseudomonadota bacterium
GCCGGTAATCCTCGAACCCGGATCGATACCCAGAATGCGCATTAGTCCTCGTAGGCTTCCGCCGGAATGTCGGCGTTGGACCAGACGTCCTGCGCATCGTCCAGGTCTTCGAGCACGTCGAGGAATCGCAAGACTTTCTGGCCCGTTTCCACATCCAGGGCGATCTGATTGCCCGCCCGCTGGGTGATCTCGGACTCGGCCGGCTCCAGGCCGGCAGCGACCAGACCTTCGCGAACACCCCGATAATTCTCCGGCGAGGTCAGCACTTCGATGCTGCCGTCATCGCCCGTAATGATGTCGTCTGCGCCCAGATCAATCGCCACTTCCATGACCTGGTCTTCGTCCTTGCCCGGTGCGTAGGTGATTACGCCGGTCTTTTCGAACATGTAGGCGACCGAGCCGTCCGTGCCCAGATTGCCGCCGTGTTTGGTGAAGGCGTGGCGCACGGCCGCGACCGTGCGGTTGCGATTGTCCGTGACGCAGTCGACCATCACGGCGACACCGCCCGGCGCATACCCTTCGTAGCGCAGCTCCTCGTAGCTGACGCCATCCAGGTCACCGGTGGCCTTTTTGATGGCCCGCTCGATGTTGTCCTTGGGCATGCTGGCGCCGTTGGCCTTTTCAACGGCCAGGCGCAGGCGAGGATTGGCGTCCACATCACCGCCGCCTTCGCGCGCCGCGACGGTGATCTCGCGCACCAGGCGGGTGAAGATCTTCCCGCGCTTCGTGTCCTGCGCCTTTTTGCGATGCTGGATATTGGCCCATTTGCTATGACCGGCCATGCTGTTACTCACTAACGATCGAATCAGCGTGCGATTTTACCCGAAGGCAGGCCCGACGACCGACCCGGATCGTTACCCGTTGCGTTGACTGGATTCCTCGCGACCCGGGGATCGTCACAGTTCGCAACCCATGCATGCATTTCTCATCACGCTCCGTTCAGCGGCCGGTCAGGATGAGGGTCTACAATGACCACCAAACCCAAGCTGGATCGTCGACATGCGTGCACTCCTGACCCTGACCCTGCTCCTGTGTGCTCTGACCGCCCGCGCCCAGGGCGAGATCAACGTCCTGACAGACCTCAACTCGCCCTTCCCGCCGGGCTGCATTGCCCTGTCGCTGCCGGATGGGCCGGCTTCGGGCGATAACGAGCTTTGGGATGAAGAGGTGCTGGCACCGAGTGTGGGGGCCACTTCATTGGATTCTCTTGTTCGCGTGCAAATCTGGCGCGTCGGCTGTCATGATCCTGGTTATTCGATCGTCATGGTCCGCCTGCAAGCGCTTTCCTTTCCGACCACCTCATTCGTTGAAGTTCCGAGAGTCTACGCAAACGCGGGAATTGTTGACCGCGCTAATCATTTCGGCCAATTGATTCCGCAGCCTGCAATCGGCATTGCAGGTGCATCAAGTGAAGTTATCACCACTGAGGGCACCACCTACATGTTGGCCGTCGAGCCGACATCCCCATTGGAACCTGACTCCGCCTTTCTGCCCGAAGACTACAACGGCGAGTTCACCTTCGAACTGGTTTGGGAACCCCTGCTTATCGGCGAGTTGTTTCCCATCGCCGCCTATGACCCGGCATTCGATCCCACCCAGTTCCCCACCCAAATCCTGCACGGCCGCATGTCCGGTCAGTACACCTTCGACGGCATCCCCTTTACGGGCCTTCAGCTGCTGGTGGGTGAGCAGACCGACGACACGAACTTTATCTTCGCGATCTTCTTCACCTATCTGAACGGCGAGCCCTATTGGGTAGTCGGTAACACGGGCGGTGAAGCGCCTGGCTTCCCGCAGGTCGAGCTGGAAATGCTGGAGCTGGTCGGTGGCAGCTTCGTGGGGTTAGGGTCCTTCGACGCAGGTGATGTCGCGATCAATACGGTCGGCTCCCTGTTCATCGACCCGGTCGACTGCGACAACATCATTCTGGGCTACGACTTCTCGCCGATTGGCGGCGGCGCGGGCGTGCTCGACGGTCGGCGCTTTATCGATGTGGCCGGCTACAACTGCAATCCCTGGCAGTAATCGCCTGATTCAACGCTGGCGCCGCCCTGGCGTCAGCGTTGCTCTTTCATTGTTTCCGACGCTAGAGCGTCAACGATCGAAGGTGCCGGTATTGAGAAACGTCGCCGTCTGATCGACCACGCGAGCCGACACCACCAGGCCCGTATGGGAAGTCGGGAGCTGGAGGTGGTCACGGGCCTCGGGCAAACGCGTCTCGGCCACGCTGACCGTCCCATCGTGGGGCCGTTCGAGTCGTTCGATCGCCCGCCCCAACCCCATCCCTTTGGTGCCCGCAATCACCCCCGATTCCCGGCCGGCCGGCGCGTGCTGGAAACCGCTCGTCAGGATCGTGCCCGAACGGCCGATCAAGCCCCGCGCCAGCGGCCAGTTGGCCAATCGCC
>JBCDLQ010000529.1:0-2392 GCA_039414335.1 Pseudomonadota bacterium
ATAACTGCAAGATCATCTTCAATGTTGGTTTGGTTCAGCACCTTCTCCGGATCCACTTCAACCCAGAGTGTCTGGAGCCCACGAATATCGAGACTATCAACTGCAAGTTCCAGCGTGATGCTTTCGCCAGGAGACAGCGGATTGGCCGTCGCGGCACTGGCCATCAGTTGTCCGTCAGCGCGAGGATCGGCGTCAAACAGTCCAACAAGGAAGGGAGGCGCGTCGTCTCCACCGTCTGAAACCACTGTCACAGAAACCGTAAACGCCTGTTGTTCCAGCGCGGGATTTGGACTTGAACTCAAGGACTGAGGATCGATCCTCAAATTGACGCCTTCTGCAGGCGCCGATGTCACTGGCAACGTCAAGACATTGTTGGATCGATCAACATCATTGACCAGCTCCGCTTCGTCGATAGAAACGGAAATCGAATACTCGCCGGATAGCTCTGGTATCCAAACAAACTCGCGTTGAGCCTCGGCGAGACCATCCAGTGAAACGGACTGGCTCTGCGAATTGACGACCTGACCGGACTGATCCTCGACCTCGAAGCGCAGATCGACGGGAACAGAGGAGGCTAGACCGCGATTGCTGATCTGGACGAGGGCAGTCGAAGGACGCGCATCAATCAGCGGCAGCGACGAGTCAAAGCTCACATCATCAACTGCCAGATCAATACCTTCTGTGATGCTCAGATTGAACTCAACAGCGTTGTTACTTCGATCAACGTCGTCAATGGCTCTTTCTGGATCGATGACTAGCCGTAGCTGATTGCTCTGTGAAGCGTCGTAAACAAACTCAAGATCGAATGCAACTTGTTCTTGAGAGGCGACGTCCCGAGTGACACTCGCCAAAACAAGGCTATCTGCCTCAGTCCTTTCAAACAGGGAAATAGTCGCGTCACTGACAGCACTCAAACCCAGATTGCGAACCAATCCAGTGACTCGAATCTCTGCTGGAACGGATTCGATCGGGTCAGGCGCGACAATCAGGTCAGCGTCGAAGACCGCCAAGTCGAGTCCTGCTGGCGGCGTATTGATTGATATCCAGCGACTGGCCTGGTTGTCTTGCCGGGTCCATTCCTGCAGTATCTGATCGTCGTCTGCGACTGCGAACAGCTCGACGTCAGTCAGGCCTGCCGGAACTAGCCAGTCAAATTGAAGGAAAGTGGATTCGCCGGACGCCAGTGCCGGAATGTTCAGAGCCTGCGAAATCGATACCCCGCCTTCAAGGGGAGAACCGGCGTACCAACGAAGCACCGTTTCAGGGACAGCTTGTCCGCCCACATTGTCAATGCGAGCGCCCAGCTGGGCTACTGATCCGGATGTAAGATCAGGAGGATTGATTGACAAAGGGGATCGGATCGCCAGATTCGGCAGTGCCAGTCGACCGAGAACCAACAGCACCTTGGCCGTCGCAAAGCGACTACCTGCCCAATCGCCCTCTTGACCCTGCGATTGAGCCAAAAAGCCGGCAGTCGCCTGGAGCCTGACTGGATCCGTGTCACTCCCGATCAACAATCCCAGCGCGCGAGCTGTGTCAGCCAATGAAACCAGGTCACCGGCTGAAAAGAATAGTCCAGAAGGTTGATGACGTTGAAGGAGCCAGGCACGGCCGTTGATCAGCGCATGTTCAGTGGATGCACCCGACGCGATGAGCGCTTCCATCGCACTCAAAGTGGTTGAGAAACGGCTGAACTGCTCCCCATTTAACCCCCAGCCGTTGTCTTCATTGACTGCACCGAGCAAGAAATCTCGGGCTCTCTGAACCGTCAATTCAGGAAGGTAGTCAGATAGCGCTTTCAGAACCAGCGCCGTGTCTTCAACACTGGACTGATGCCCCAGATCTACACCCCAGCCACCGTCTGTGCCCTGATTGTCCTGAAGTGTTGTGATTAAGGATTCAGCTACATCTTCCTCCCAGAAAGCATTCAAACGGAAAAGCGTCGCTTCCCAAGTAGAAGTCTCTGTCGACGCCAGGGCAGATACCATTGAGGTGAAGGATTCACTTTCAGGCAAGAGCGCTGAGATCACTTCACCGACCGCTGCCGTGTCTCTCCAACGGCTTCCAGACTGATCTTTCCAGAATCCAGAGTCATCCTGATGAGCGATCAGCCAATCGAGCGCCTTGACTTCATCATGCTCTGCAAAGCCCATCACCGGGCTTCCCTCGAGCACCTTGGGCAAGCCCACGCCATCTTCTGTCTCCAGGTTCGGCGCAATATGAATGACCGCCCTACCCCCGGTCATTGCCGCAAAGCGTCTCTGAATATCACGCCTCAGTCGCTCAAGGCCTGCGAGTCGGGCATCCGTATCAACCCCGTCAACGGCATCAATTAGCACCAGGGCCGCACGGAATTGCTTTTGCGACGTTTGCCAGGAGGGAACCCGCTGAC
>JBCDLQ010000530.1:0-2388 GCA_039414335.1 Pseudomonadota bacterium
GACCGCATGGCCTTCATGCGCGTCTGTTCTGGTGTCTTCGAGAAGGGCATGAAGCTCCACCATGTCCGCATTGGCAAGGAGCAGCGCACCCACGGCGCCCTGACCTTCATGGCCGATGAGCGCGCGACGGCCGAGTACGCCTATCCCGGCGACATCGTCGGCTTGCACAATCACGGCACGATCGGCATCGGCGATACTTTTTCTGAGGGTGAGGACCTACAATTTGCTGGTATTCCCAGCTTTGCCCCCGAGCTGTTCCGACGAGTCCAGCTGCGCGACCCGCTCAAACTCAAGGCCCTGACCAAGGGGCTGGCCCAGCTGTCAGAAGAGGGTGCCACGCAGTTCTTCAAGCCGCTGATCGGCAATGACCTGGTGCTGGGGGCTGTGGGCATGCTGCAGTTCGACGTGGTCGCTTATCGACTGATGGCCGAATACAAAGTCGAGGCCCGCTTCGAGGCGGTTAATGTCGTGACCTGCCGCTGGGTCAGCTGCGATGATGAGCGGGCGTTGGAGAAATTCCGCAACAAGAACGAGCAGTTCCTGTCGGAAGACGGCGGCGGGCAGCTGGTCTATTTGGCGCCGACTCGGGTCAACCTTCAGCTGGCCGAAGAACGCCACCCGGAAATCACCTTCCGGGCCACGCGCGAAGTTAGCGTTTACGTCCACACGGACTAGCGGCTTCTGGAGCCCATCAGAAGAGACAGTGTGGTCCACAGGGCTGTCCAGCCCAGCAAGGCCAGCAGACTGGGTTGGATCGACAGCAGCCATGCGGCTTGACTGGTGCCCAGCAGGCTCGCGATCAGTAACCCGACAGTCGCGTTTCCGCGGGCGGCCGAACGGGCCAGTAAGCCCAACGACAACCCGGCGGCAGCGGAGAGCAGAACCTGGCTTCCGGCATCCAGGGTCCAGACATCCAAAGGCAACAAAACAGTGGCCTGGGCGACAGTGAGTGTGAACTGTAGGCAGACGACAATTGCTGCGAGCACGGATTGCGCGATGGCGTGGTCGGGCAGCAAGCCAAAGCGATGGATCAGCCACCTGGGGATGGCATCGCGTGCCGGTGTCAGCGCCAGCGCGGACAGGGGAGTGCTGATGAGCAGTACGGATTGTGCCGCGATGACTGCCGATCGCAGATTCAGGCCAATCCGCAGGATCATCATCAGAACCAACGGCAGAAGAATGATTGCCGCCAGCGATGCGTGATTCTGGGCGAGCGCCTTCAATCCGCGTCGAATCAAGACCGACAGCACGCCCCATCGAGGTCGCCGGAGCAGCGAGCGAATCGAGCGACGGCGGTTGCCGATAACCGGACGATAGCGAAGGGCAATCCCATCCATGGTCGACAGAATGGCCAGCGTCAGACCAGCGCCTGCCAGAGGCTTAAGCTGCTGGATCAGCCGGGCCATCTGGTGGTCATCCAGAGCTGATGCGCCGGCGTCAAAGACCAGCAGACCCGGTCGAGTCAACAAGCCGGCAGCCAAACGGCTCAGTGCCGACTCCAGCGCATCCAGATCGTCGAGCCGTCGCTGACCGTCGGCCGCCAGTCCCAGCGCCTCCAGCGTAGTGTCAATCAACGCCGCTCGATCACGAGCGGATACCTCCAGGCCCAGCCGCAGCACCGCCTCATCGCTGAGCCATTGGTCCAGAGTCATCGCAGCGGGTCGATCCCCCGCTCCATCGATCAGGGCCACGCGGTCACGCTGGCGCTCGATCTGCTCGCCGAGCCATTCCTGTGAATACAGTTCGCCGTCGATCAGGCCATCTCGGCCCAGGGATTGCATCAAGGCCGCGCGGTCACTCGCTTTTGGCACGCTGAGTACATGCAGTTGGCCCGGCGAAAGTTCGACGGGATCCGCCGCCTCGTTGGTCGCGATCGATACCTGATCGAGGCGCAGGCCGATGGCCTGACCCAACGAGCTCAATTCGAGCATGATCGAATCACTGCTGGACTCCAGCCAGCGAATCCGATGGTGGCCGATCATGCAGGATTCGCCGGGTTGAAGGGTCAGGCTGCTGTGTCGCTCCTGGCCCTGCCACAGGCCGTTGCGACTGCCCAGATCACGGATGACCAGGCGCTGATCGCGCAAAACCAGTTGGGCATGAAGTTCACTGACGCTGAGGTCGGCGGGTATCGGGACATCGCAGCCGGTTTCCCGGCCGATGGTCCAGGGGCCGGGTCCTTTCAGCACGCAGACTCGCTGGTCCGGGGCACCAGTCAGGTTGAATTCGAAATCCGGTACTCGTGACAGACCCAGGCCGATGACATCGCCTGATTTCAGCTGCTGCTGTCCTTCGATCTCTTGTCCGTTGACGTACACGCCGTTGAGAGACTCCAGGTCGCGAATCACCCATTGTGGCGTAACGCCCGCGTTATCGACCTGGCCGATC
>JBCDLQ010000531.1:0-2387 GCA_039414335.1 Pseudomonadota bacterium
CAGTCGACGCCTACGACCTGACCATTCAAAATCGAGCGACGCCGTTCAGCGCCAACTTCGTCTTCCGATGTTTCTTCGGTGACTTCACAACTGGCTGCCCCAATCAGGACATCGCCCTCTTCCCCAGCGGAGAACCCATACCCTCAGAAGGTCTGGGAATTCGATTGGACTTGCTCTTTCCCGAAGATTCTTTTCCTCGGGCCGTCTTTACCGTCCAGACTGGCCTGGCCAACAGCGGCCGCCTGGAGCAACGCGGCGTCGATCTGCGGGCCGATGCAAATGGCGCTATCGGTGCCTTGAGCCTTGAAAGCACCCTTCTCGCCAACTGGGTCGACGATGCCGGCTTGTACGGTCGGCCGTCCTGGCGCGGGCAATGGTTCAATCGCGCAGCGTTCCGTAACTTCAGCCTCAGCTGGATGATGAACTACATCGGTTCCCAATCTGCGCCCTTCAGCCCGAGCGAGCGAACAATCCCGAGCTGGATTACGCACGATATCCAGCTGGGATGGCACGCGCCCTGGGATGCGACGCTGAGTCTTGGCGTTGATAACCTCGCCGATCGGTCGCCCATCGATGCGTATAGCTTCTTCGACGAGTACAACGACAGGCTCTATGACGACTTCGGCCGCCTGGGCTACCTTCGCTATACGCAGCGCTTTTGATCAACGGATCGAGCTTTCATCATCCAACAGCAGCCCGGGGCGCTCGTCGTCCCAGGCCATGGCGGTGATCTTCCAGCCCTCGTCGAAGCGGTAGCACTGGATCACGTTGACGCCGCGCTTGAGGCGCTGCTGATGCTCGGCGTCGGAAAAGGCTTCGTAGACGCTGAAGACCTGCGCAACTTGGCCGAAGATCTGGATCGTGTTGCGAACTTCAATCTCATAGAAATCCCGGCCGCCCTTCAGCGCCTTGTAGTTCTCGCCATAGTCTTCCAGCAGCAGCACTTCCGGTTCAGGCAGGCCCTGATCATTCAGTCGGGTCCGGATCATGCGCGTGCCCGGCATAAACAGCTGGCCTTGCCGCTCCCAGTCGCGGGCCTTCTCGCCGGGTCCAGAGATCAGCGCGTACATCTCGTCGATCAGCGCCTGGATGGCCTCGCGATCGTTCATGTCAGGTGTCCTCAGATTCGCTCAACAGCTGCTCATAGAAGTCGGCCTTGCCCGCCTGATAGGACGACTGATCCTCGGAGAATTTATCGGCCAGCGATCGCTTCAGGACGTTCAGCGCCCTCACTGCCTCTGGCGAAGCCTGCAGTCGCCCCACAACTTCCAGATGCCGATCGATTTGCGGATGGCCTTCGGCAAAGACATGCAGATGGACCCGTGGACGGGCCATGGCGAAGTAGGCGCGACCGGGAATCCCGTACTCGCCCCGGTACTCGTAGCCCAGGGATTCGAAGCGGCTGGCTTGGTCGCGCACCGATTGGATCTCCGCAACAACACCCAGCACGTCGATACAGGGTTTGGCCATCAGCTCCGGCACTGCCGTCGAGCCGATGTGGTGGCAGACCAGGTCCGGAATTCCCAGAGCCATCAATCGATCCGCTGCGCGCTTGAAATCATTAGTCCAGCTGGATTGATAGGGAACGATCAGAGGAGCAGGGTCGGACGAACTGAAATGTTCACTCACCATAAGGCCGGATCATCCAGCGGTGCGGCGCAACGGATCGAAACCGGCTGATCCGGCAGCGCGACGTCGGCGCCCAAGGTCATGGCCTGCCAGCCGAAGGGAAACTGCAGCGGGTGCTGCGGCAGGAAATGCTCGCCCAGTTCAGCCGTAAAGCCAAAGCGGCCGTAGTACTTCGGGTCGCCGTAGACCATCACGACGTTGGCGCCACGCGCTTCCAGCATCTCGAGGCCGGCCCGAACCAGCGCAGACCCAACGCCGCCACGATGCTCATCAGGTCGAACACCCAGCGGGGCCAGCATGTAGGCCTTGAGCGAAGGCGCATCGGGAATGGCGTTCGCACTGAACACCACGCTGCCGGTCGCCGAACCGTTCTGCTCGGCCAGCAGGGAAAGCACGCCAGACTCCGGCCCTTCAGCCACCAATTCCACGGCCAACGCAGCCACGATCTCTCGCTCTTCCTCAGGAAAGGCAGCCAGATGAACACCGCGAATGGTTTTCAGGTCCGCCAGCGTCGCGACCCTGATCTGCAGCTCACTCGCTGAGGCGGTCATCAGGGCAACTCGAATCGATCTTTGAAGATCGGCAGACAGCGCCCATCATCGGCGAGCGCCTCCAGCGCATAGAAGGTTGGAACGTAGGCATCACCGATCGTCTCCCATCGCAAGGTGGTTTCAGTCTGACTATTACCCAAGGTGCCGTTGGCCGACCCGAGCTGGACGCCCGTCTGATCCCAGCCTTGCCGCCCGCCTACAACCGGG
>JBCDLQ010000532.1:0-2383 GCA_039414335.1 Pseudomonadota bacterium
AAACGCGAATGAGTGCGCTCAGGGCGCTTTGAATCCACTCCACCTTTCCGATCTCAAAGGCCAAGACCACGTTCGAGTTGACGAACACCGCCCACCATGTGGCAGGGTGCTTCAGTTGACCGTACTTCCAGGCCGCGGTCAGGGTCAGTGAGACGATCAGGAACTGCGTCAGTACGATTGGCGTCAGCACATCAATATTGGGCCACTGCTCGATGTGGAGACCAATCCAAAGATTCTGGATGCCGCGCCCGAGTGCCGGCATCATGATGATGAAGGCGGTTGAGGTCATCCACCAGGCATGGTTCTCCCAGTCCTTGCGTCGAAGAATGCCCATGATGATCGCCATCATGAAGACCAGCACCATCACCAGCTCTCCAAAGGCAATGCCGTAGAAGAAGTCCGGCGAGAACGGTCCAAATCGTTCAGGGTCTTCAGTCGCTCGCTGCACGAGCCTGATGTCACCGTTCAGCATGCTGAATGAAGTGATTCCCATGCCGCCAGCAAGAAACATACCGATCAGCCCATTGGTCCGGTGCCAATCCATGCGGCCGTGGGTAGCCCAGTAGGGTTGAACAATCAGGTAGAGGTACCACAACGTTGCCGTCCAGTAGTGGACATGAATCGTCCAACTGTTCTGGCCCAGTTCGCGCCAATAGTCGACGAAAATTCCTGCCTGCATCAGGACCAGCGGAAGCAACATCCACAGGTACAAGGTCTTGTAGGTGGCCATTGCCCGCGATTCTGGAGCCGAGTGCGGTTTCGTCTGTACGCTGTCCATTGTGACTGACATCAGGGGTTCTCCTTGGTCGCCTGATTGGCGGGACGTCCTGCCGAGTGTCCCGTCTTTTTTGTTGCCGAAGACTGGCTGTCCACCCCTAGCGAGTCCTAATCGAACCGATCGCTGAATAAAAAGTCCTGAAGGGTTTCGAAGGCGCCGATGTCGACGCGGCCGTTCGTGATTCTTGGGCGGCCGCCGGCATCAGTGTCAGGAAGGGACCAAGCGAGGTTGAATGGTGTTGGGAAGGGCACGGTATCTGGTGGAGGGCTCAGGCCGGAATTCGCTAGTGGGGACTGTGGGTCCAAATTGAAATTGAGGAAGCCGCCACTCTCAAATAGTGGCGCAATCGAAACGTTGTTTTGCTCACTGTCCGGGAGATTCGCCGCACTTTCGATCGTGTTGTTCTGTGAAGTGTGGAGCCCTGGGCCTCCGTAAATAATGTCGTTTCTCTCATTCCCCCAAAGAATGTTGTTGGCAATCAGCGATTGTGATGTGCCCTCTACCCGCACTCGGAGTCCCGTGACCACATTAACGGTGGCGTTGCTTTCGGTGACATTGTTGATAATCGTGTTGTTGATCGCGTAAATGCCGTTTTGGTTGATTTGAAGCAATTCCACAGCAGCAGCGGGATCCCGTGACGTATTGCCGACGACCAGATTGCTGTTGAAATGAATCGTTCTCGACCGAGAAATGACTACAGCTGAGGCAGTAGCAGCGGTGTTCGATACGAATGCGCATCGTTCGACTTTGAAGGTGCCCCCGATCTCGCTGACGCTTCCGAGGTCAAGGCCGCCGCCCCGAGTGGTATCGAGTCCCGGCGGGCTTCCGGCCAGGAAGGTGAGGCCCGTGATGGTGACGTCTGCTTGTTCGCCTACGTCGATATGCATCACGCGGTCCAATCCTTGGCCGTCCAGGATCGTATCGAGTGCGCTGGCATTGGAGCGCTGTCGTCCACACGGATTACCGCTGAAGGTAATCCATCCACCGCTGATGGTCAGGTCGTCACTGTCGCCTCCATGGGTTGACCCTCCGTTGAACGTGAACGGTTGGACGAATGGAAACTGCTGAATGGCGTAGGTGCCCTGCTCGATGCGGATTTCATCATCTTCGAAATTTGAAGCCGCTGTTCCCAAGGCAATCTGCAAACCGAGCGACGAGGTGACACAGAAAACCTCAGCATAGGAAGTTTTCGACAAAGCCAGGGCGGCGATCATTGCAAGAACAGTGAGACGAGGATATCGATTGATCATGAGGCGATTCATACGGGGTAGCGTCACTCTGAATTAATGCCGATGAGCCGAAGAACCGCACATTGACCGTCGCTGGGAGGTGACTATTCGAAGCGATCGCTGAAAAGACGATCCTGGGGTGTTTCGTATGCTCCAATATCGACTCGACCGTTTGCGATGCGCGACTCGCCATAGAGATCCAGGTCAGGCAGCGACCAGGCGAGGTGGAAAGGGGTGGGGAAGGGAACGATATCCGGCGGCGGGATCAGGCCGGTGGTCGTCAGCGGAGAATCCTGTTCCAGGGTGAAATCGAAGGGGCCATCGGGTTCATAGGTTGGTTCGATCGAAACGTTGTTCTGACTGGAATCAGGAATGC
>JBCDLQ010000533.1:0-2381 GCA_039414335.1 Pseudomonadota bacterium
CTTCGGCATGACGATGTCCTTTGCCCAGTGCGACTCACAAATCAACACGGAAGCAGCCGCCGCTTGGTTATTGGCAGCCGACTCACCCCGATCCCTCGCAACCGGCCTCGTACTAAAGACTGCCGTATTGGGCCCAGACCTGTCCTATCAGGACGCAACAATCGACCTGATTTCAGGGGTGCTTGAACAGGATCAATCGCCTGTCACCTTGAGCTTGCTCTCATTGAGTTGCATGCAAGCGAATATCGAAAACGACTGCATCGACTTGGGTCTGGATGCGGCAATCGTGGCCCATGATCAGGCAAACCTGATGGTTCGCGGATTCTTGCTCGCGAGTGATTCGGATGCATTCAGTGATGCGATGAGCCAGGCACAGTCCATGGACGATCGAATCTACGATATGGCCGTGGCCGTCAACGACAGCCTCCGATCGTTTGCAGAAGCGAACCAGCTCGGACCGCTGGGCACTGAGACACAAGCCATTGCTTTTTCAATGGCCTGGGCCATTCCTGCGTTGAAGCCACTAACGACTGTGTGTCAAACGACAGAAGTAAACGAAGTCCAGGCCTGTCTACATATTGCTCAACTCGCGGCATCGTCAAAAAGCAGCCTCGTCACTGAAATGCTGAGCTGGGGCATTCGCAAACAGCTGGCAGATGCAGCGGGCCGGCCAGATCAAGTTGCTGCTCTGGACGCTCAGCGACAAGCTTATAACGCGCGCTTCATGTGCCTACAGTTCGCACCGCCGCCCGACTACTGGATGGAGATTGACGGCGCGACGCGTGAAGCCTATCTGATCGAGGCGGCAGAACATGGAGAGTTCGCGGCCGCAGAGATGCTCGCAGCGAATTTTGGAACCGACTGCCCGCCGGCGATCACCCCAGAGGAATCGCTCGCTGCGAGTGAAACCAAGCCGCTAGGTCCCGGCTCAAGGCCGGGACGACGGTGAGGGGTTTTCATTCATTGTTTTTGCCTTTCCTCGCGCCCACAGGTAGACGCTGGCTCCCGGCTCAAGGCCGGGACGACATTGGGATCTTTCTGGAGTTCTTGGGTTGCCTTGCGCCCTTTGCGCCCCAGCGCCTTTGCGAGAGGCTTTGAGGCTTTAGAAAAATCCATATCACCGAATCACATGCCACTCAGTCTGCCGACCCGCCAGGTAGATGACTTGTTCACCCGTATACACCGCAGTCTGCTCCAGCTTGATCTGGACATACTGGCCATCCCACTCCTCCAGCGGGACGCCGATGTTGCCTTCGATCGCGTAGGCCGTGTTGGGGTGCAGCGGCCAGTCGCCCGTGTTGGGGATGGCGCCGGGCACATCCCACATGCCGATGGTCGGTCCGGGGCCATGGCCGACGAAACCAATCGGGTGCGTGTAGATATTGAAGGACCAGGGCTCGCTGGACATGCGGTCCTGAGCGTTGGCCAGGATCTCGTTGCCCGTCAGGCCCGTGACGAATTCGTCGGTCAGCAGGTCCTGCCAGCGATTGCCTTCCGACAGCGCCTCAACCAGCATCTCGGGCACTTCATACTCGCCAGAGCGCATCACGTAACCCATCTCCTGCGTATCGGTGCACAGCTTCAAATAGCAGATACCGACGTCCGTGTGCAGGATGTCTCCCGGCTGGATGACGCCAGAGATGCCGCAGAAGGGCGTGTCGGCCTGGCACTCGATGCCCGGGCGCTGGATGTTGACGTAGGGCATGAACCAGATGCGCAGTCCGCGTGACTCGAAGTAGTTTCTGAGTGCCCAAGCCACGTCATCGGTGGTGGTCACGCCGGGCGTGATCGTGCGGTTGGAGAAGCCTTCGGCAATGGCGCGACGGGCAATCGAGACGACGTGCGGATAGACGGCCAGCTCCTGCTCGGAGCGAGTTTCGAGCCAGCGCACGGCCAGTTCTTCTGCCGAGACCACGCGATCTTCGAAGCCCTCCGGCAAGATCGCCATCAGCTTCTCGTGCATACCATGGGTCAGGCCGTCGGCCTCGGGCCAGGTCGAGGACATATTGACGCCGATCGTGGCCGGGTCACGCTCGGCGAGAATCTCGCCCAGGGCCGCCCACTGCTCATCCAGATTACCGCCGGACCAGCCGACCTGATAGGGCTCGCCCAGGGGGTAGCGATTAACGCTCAGACGATCGACGGAGCCATCTTCCAGTCGATGGAACAGCAGCATGGTGGTGCGGCGCGCGGCAAAGGAGGGCTGCGGGACCAGAGTGAAGTAGACCGGATCCTCGGCGTACTCGCGATTCATGATCAACCATAGATCGATACCGGTTTCTTCCATCAGGCCGGGCAGCAGGTTCTGCAGGCGATCGGCCACCATGCGGTTTTCCGGTTCGATCCGATCATATTCAGACAGGATGGCGGGCTCGTTGATC
>JBCDLQ010000534.1:0-2367 GCA_039414335.1 Pseudomonadota bacterium
GGATCCGTACGCAGGGCAAAACGCTGCGGAATCAGATCGATCTCACGCAATTCCTTCTCGAAGCCATCGACCGTGATCGGATTCAGCTCCGTGTACCAGCGCCAATAGTCTGCGGTGGGTGACTCCTCGCCGGCCCGATCCATGTATTTCGGCGTGCCGGCCAGCACGCGTTGCTTCAGCTCTTCGCGGTCGATCTTGAGGTGAATCCACGGGTCGTCGAAGAATTCGCCCAGATGATTGCCCAGACTGCCGTAAAGCAGTCCCGGGTGAGCGAACAGCAGACCACCCGGCTTGAGCACGCGCCGAATCTCGCTCAGCGCCTGGTCGTAGCCGCCCTTGATGTGTTCCAGCGAACCCCAGGACAGGACCGCGTCGAACTGGTTGTCCTCGAAGCTCAGGGCATTCGCATCGTCGGGCTGAAAGGACAAACAAGGAGGATGGACCAGCGATTCGGGCAGATGATGCTCGCGACAGATCGAGTCCAGACGCTCGTAACCGCGGAACGGATCGACGCCGATCAGCTGTTCCGGCTGCATGCGCAGGGCCACGCCCAGATCGGTGATGCCGTCGCCACAGCCCACGTCCAGTACGCGCCCCTTGAGTCTGGGGTCGCGCTGGAAAAATAGATGAATGATCGTGCGTGCCGCATGATCGAAATGACGGAAGAACCAGTTGTGGTCACCTCGGGCCCAGCTCAGCGATTCCACGCTCTGTGTGTCGGGGCCGGAAGACAGGCGCCAGGAGCCGCTGCTCCAGGGTGCAGACTGTTCGAGGCGGGCCTGACCACGCGTGCGTTCCTGGCCTCCTGCGTTGGCTTCGTCCTTGAGGATGACCGTCAGCTGACTTCCTTGAGGCCAATCTGCCGAATGGGGCGCCTCCAGGCGATAGTGCCCGCGGGGCAGCCAGGAGATGTCCAGCCCGGTCTGGCGCAGGAAATACTGCCGGCGTTCACCGTCGGGGGTGTCGACGGCCAGCTCTGCATCCAGATCGAACAAGATCGGCACATCGACGGAAAACTCGACGGTCGGCGTCGGCGCGGCGGAAAAGTGGGTCAGCGTCACAGCCACAGTGTGGATTGTCCTTCCTTGAAACTAACCGGCAATTATACGGAGCTGTCGTCCTCGACTTATACTGCGCGCCTCAAATGCGTTGAGGTGACCGATGCGGTCATTTGCCTGCATCGACCGGTCGCCTCGGGTTCCAAGGACACCATGACTGATACACATTACCGCCAGGTCTGGGATCGTCGTTCGGAAGACGATCTGGCCGCTCTCGAAGCCGTGGATAACAGCGGCAGTGAAACCGTGGCCCGCGCCACCGGTGCGCATACGGCCGATCTGGTGGCCACGGCCATCGACCTACAGCCTGAAGATCGCATCCTCGAGCTGGGATGCGGAGCTGCCCGCATCGGGCGCGAATTGATGGACCGCTGCGGTCACTGGACCGGTGTCGATATCTCGCCGAACATGATCAAGGTGGCCGGGCGTCGCCTCGATGGCCACGACAATGTCCGCCTGGAAGTCCTGGACCGAACCAGCCTGTCGATGATCGATTCGGCCAGCCTGGACAAGGCCTATTCCGTGGCCGTGCTGTGCCACATGGACAAGGAAGATCTGTTCCTTTATTTGCGCGAGATCGCCCGGACGCTCAAGCCCGGTGGGC
Organism: Pseudomonadota bacterium; assembly: GCA_039414335.1. Classification (GTDB taxonomy): domain Bacteria; phylum Pseudomonadota; class Gammaproteobacteria; order Xanthomonadales; family Wenzhouxiangellaceae; genus Wenzhouxiangella. Next base: position 1,663 of record JBCDLQ010000534.1, read on the forward strand.
TGGCCTATCTGGAGACCTGGAATCTGGCCGATGCGGTGGGTTGGTACCGCTGGATGTACGAAGTGGAATTCTGGAACCGCGCCAACCATTCGGAACGCAAGGACGTGGCCCGGAATCAGTTCTGCGTGGCCGAGGAATTCAGCCTCTACGCCCAGCGCGCCGGTCTCGACGTGCTCTTCGTGTTCCGTGATTCACCCTGGCTGCAGATGATCGTCGGCAAGGATCTGTCGTCCAGGCAGCGCGCGCAGCATCAGCGTCGTCTTGCCGAGCAGCGCTCGCGTATTGCCTATACGCCGCTGTTCGGTCAGCTGTTCCTTGAAGCAATCCGCGTCATCTATGGCGATACGCACCCCAAGCAGGCCCTGGCCCATCTCGACTCGCTCGAGCCTGGCCTGGAGGTCTCGCTCTATCGGACGCTGATCGAGGGGCTTTGGGAGCAGGATCCGGATCGCTACGGCGCGCCGCCGGCGGACTGAAACACCAGCCGCAGCCAGTCTTCCTTCTGGTCCACGGCCGGCGCCCCAAGGGCGTCGGCATAGGCGGAGCTGACCTGTTCTCGCTGTGATTCGAGAATGCCTGACAGCACCAGCTGTCCGCCGAGTTTGAGGCAGGCAGTCAGCTCGCCCGCCAGAGAGACCAAGGGTCCGGCCAGGATATTGGCCAGCACCAGATCGACTTCCATCCGGTCAAAGTCTTCGGGCATCA
>JBCDLQ010000535.1:0-2365 GCA_039414335.1 Pseudomonadota bacterium
CTTCACGATTGTCGAAGGCTGGACGCTTCGAGAACTGCGCCAGCGACTGGCCCAGGACCCGAGGCTGGCGCAAGACAGCGCTGAATGGAACGATGAGGCCCTGATGGCACATCTGGGCTGTTCCGACTGTCCTGCTGAAGGTCGATTCCTGCCCGAAACCTACTTCTTCCTTCGCGGCAGCAGCGATCTGGAATTGCTGGAACGATCCTATTCGGCCATGGAGGCTGCCTTGGATGAGGCCTGGGCAGGACGGGCCGCCGATCTGCCGATACAGAATGCCGATGAGCTGCTGATTCTCGCCTCGTTGATCGAACGCGAAACCGGTGCGCCCTTCGAGCGCCCGGAAGTGGCCGGCGTGTTCAAGCGGCGCTTGCAGCTGGGCATGCGACTGCAAACCGATCCAACGGTGGTCTATGGCCTGGACGACAGCTTTGATGGGCGGATTCGCCGCGTGCATCTGCGAACGGATCACCCCTGGAATACCTATACGCGCCACGGTCTGCCGATCACGGCGATTGCCTTGCCCGGGCGTGCCTCCCTGCTGGCCGCCGCACAACCGGCCGACGGCAGCAGCCTCTATTTCGTCTCGCGAGGCGACGGCACCCATCAATTCTCGGATACGCTGCAGGAGCACAATGCGGCGGTCGATCGATACATCCGGGGGCGTTGAATGCGCGGTCGACTGATTACATTGGAAGGCGGAGAGGGTGCGGGCAAGTCCACGGCCGTGGCAGTGATCCAAGCGTGGCTGGAGGGGCAGGGTCGCACGGTGACGCTCACTCGGGAACCGGGCGGCACACCACCAGCGGAAAAGATCCGAGCGTTGCTCCTGGACCCGGAAACGGGCGATCTGGAGCCGTTGACTGAACTCCTCCTGATGTTTGCGGCTCGAACGGAGAATCTCAGGCAGGTGATTCGCCCTGCACTAGAGCGCGGTGAAGACGTGATCTGCGATCGTTTCACCGATGCCTCAATGGCCTATCAGGGCTATGGTCGACGTCTCGGTACGGGACCGATCGAGGCGCTTCGCGAGCTGGTTCATCCGGATTTGCAGCCTGACCTGACGCTCTTGCTGGATGTGCCCGTAGCGCTCGGCATGCAGCGGATCGGTCGACGTGATGATCAGCCGGATCGAATGGAACTCAATACACACGCCTTTCTTGAACGGGTACGCCAGGGCTATCTCGAACAGGCGGCTCTGGCGTCGGATCGCTACCACTTGATCGATGCCACTCGAAGCCTGGAACAGGTTCAGGGCGACATCCGCCGTGTGCTGGAGCAACGATTCCCATGACGCTGCCCTGGCTGGATCCGATCAAGTCGCATATCAGCGAAGTCTTGAGTTCCGAACGTCTCGGCCATGCGCCCTTGATCCAGGGGCCCGTGGGTGTAGGCAAGCGAGCCCTGTCCGAATGGCTGGTTCGTCGGATTCTCTGCCTTGAGGGCGTGGATGGTCAGCCCTGTGGACGATGCCGTGCCTGCGAGCTGCTGTCGAAGGGAACGCATCCGGATTTCTTTGACGTCGGTATTCCTGAGGAAAAGCGTGAGATTCCCGTCGACAGCATTCGTGATCTGACGGGTCGACTCCAGCTCACCGCCAGTATTTCGGAACGCAGGGTGGGTCGTGTCATGCCGGCCGATGCCATGAACACCAATGCAGCCAATGCGCTGCTGAAAACCCTGGAGGAGCCCGCTGCAAATGCCTGGGTCATGCTGGTGAGTGATCAGCCGGGCAGGCTGCCGGCGACAATCCGCAGCCGTTGCCAGGTCATCACTGTCCGACCACCTGATCGGCTTGAGGCGTTGGAGTGGATGAGCCAGAACGCAAGCGAAGGCGATCAGGCACTTCAGCATCAGGCCCTGACTTTGGCAGGAAATGCACCACTGGCAGCGCTGGAACTGCTGGAGGGTGAGGGCATGCAAAGCGGTTTCGCCATTCGCGAGGGACTGGGCGGCCTGGCTCAGGGCCAGGCGATTTCGCAGGTTCTGGACGAGACCTGGACTCAGACTCCGACGCAAACCTGGCGCTGGCTGGCCACCTGGATGGATATGGTGCTGAGATCCAGTCTGGAAGCGGGTGCCGATCAAGAGCTGGCGGGCAGCCTGCCGAGGGGCGTGTCGTCTGTTGATGCAGCCCGACTCTGGGAATCTGCACTGCAGGGCACAGCCCTTTCACGGGGCAACGCAAGACAGGATCTGTTGCTGGGCAAATGGCTGCTAGAATGGCAACAGGTCTGTCAGAACGGGTAAAGCGGCAATGGCGCAGAAGGGCATTCTTTCCTACAGCATTGAAAACAAGCAGGATCTCTATGCGGCCTATATGCCCTTTCTGCTGAACGGCGGCCTGTTTGTTCCGACAAAAAAG
>JBCDLQ010000536.1:0-2363 GCA_039414335.1 Pseudomonadota bacterium
CTCGCCGATAGCTACCAGCAGTTCATTTCCAGCATGGATTACCGGCTCTCGATCACGGGTAAGCCCGACTACCTCAAGCAACCGGAGAAGATCGCGTTTATCCGCGCGCTGCTTCTGGCCGGTATCCGCTCGACGATTCTCTGGCACCAGGTCGGCGGTCGACAATGGCGTCTCGTGTTCCAGCGTGGCAAGATGCTCCAGACCGCCAACCAGCTGATGGGGGCTTGATCGCAGGCTCACCCGGCAGACCAGGAGTTGGGCCTTGAGCGATGACAAGAAAAACAAGATTCAGGCAACCGAGCCGCTGAGCGATGCGACCCAGCGACTACAGCCGACTGTTCCGCTGAAAGATTCCAACGAACACCTCCAACCCACGGAAGCACTTTCTCCAGACCAGCAAGCCACGGAGGCACTAGCCACGCAGGCCCTGGCCGATAAGGAGCTACCCAAGTCGCGAGACGGTCAGGCGACGCAGGCTGTGGACGCCAGTGAATTACTGCAAGGCAAGGTCAGTGATCTTCCCGTCGGCACGGTAATCCGTGAGCGCTTCCGCATTCTGAAGGTTCTGGGCAGTGGCGGCATGGGCACGGTCTACAAGGCAACGGACCTGCTCAAGGAAGAAGCCCACGACCGAGACACCTCGATTGCTCTGAAGGTCTTGAAGCCCGGGATTGTCGATGCGGACATGACCTTCATGGCGCTGCAGCGTGAAGCCCGAAGGGCGCAGCAGCTCGCCCACCCCAATATCGTTACGGTCTATGACTTTGACCGCGCCGATGACGTGATCTTCATGACGATGGAGTTCATGAATGGCCGTGGACTCGATCAATGCCTGGAAGACGGCGCACTCGAAATTGCCGAGGTCAGGCGCATCACCCGTGAGGTTGGCAAAGGTCTGGCCTATGCCCACAAGCGCGGCATCGTCCACTCCGGCCTCAAGCCCGAGAACGTCTTCGTGCTCGAAGATGGACGCGTCAAGATTCTGGACTTCGGCATTGCTCGGGCCTTCCAGTCCGAGCAGCGCGATTTCGTTGAGGACGCCGTCGCCGGCTGCACCCCGGCCTATGCCAGCCCCGAGGTCATGGAGCGCCAGCAGGCGGACCCGGCGGACGATGTCTATGCCCTGGCCTGCGTCGTCTCGCAGATGGCCAGCGGTGAGCATCCCTATCAGTGGCATTCCGGGCTGGAGGCGCGCAAGAAAAATTTGAAGGTGAAGCGGCCCGCGACCCTGAATCGGCGCGAGTGGCGAGCCGTGCGCGATGGCCTGGCGCTGAAGCGTGATCAGCGGCCGCAGGACGCGGATGTCTTCCTCAAGCGCTTCCTGCCCTCCACCGTCAAGGCCACGGCCTGGGTCGTCGCTGTACTCGCTGTCGTCGGAGCAGTGGTCTTCAACTGGGTCTATCAGCCTGAACCGGGCCCGGACGTGCCCTTTGAGGACCTGCCGATGGAACTGCAGATCGAAGTCCGCGAGTCCCTGGATGGAGCGCGCGCCTTCCTCGATCAAGGCGACATCAACACGGCACTGCAACTCTTTGATGAGGCACTCCGCAATCACCCGGGCAATCTCGAAGGCGTGGCGGGCATGACGGAGACCGTGAATCTGGCCCTGGCAAGGATTGAGGCAGCGGTGGAGTCCGGCCAGATCAACGCGGAGAGTCACCGCGTCACCCTGCGGCAACTGCTGGCCTTCGAGACCCTGCCCGTCGAGGTTCGAGAGAACCTGCAGGCGGAGCTCGATCGGCTGCGCTGAAGCCCATTTGCAATCAATCGGCGGCTGGACAACAATCCAGACAGGCAGGGAGCCTACACAATGAGGCGTTGAGCGTTCCTCGCAGGACGCCAGGAGTGTTGCTGATGAAGTATCGGGGCCTGGTTCGAGCGGGCGTTTTAGGGCTGTTGGCGAGCTTGAGCGTCAACGTTGGATCTGCGCAAAATCCTGATTCCACTGAAATGGAAGGCTTCGAGGCCGTCGATGATCTGATGGTTGTCGATTGCCTGTTGCCCGGCGAAGTGCGCCAGATGGGACGCATGACCTATCTCTCGCCGCGCCGGCCGGTTCGCACCACCGCCTTGGAATGCCGCATTCGCGGCGGCGAATACACGGCCTATTCTCGCGCCGACTATCGCTCGGCGCTACGCGTTTGGCAGGAACGCGCCGATGAGGGCGACGCCGAAGCCCAGCACATGGTGGGCGAAATCCACGAAAAAGGTCTGGGAATCGACCCGGATCACGCCGAGGCCGCGCGCTGGTATCAGCTGGCCGCCGATCAGGCGAGTTGGTGAAGCCTGTTAGCAAGCCGCGAGCTGATTCACCGTGAGGTGATCAGTGAAGGAAGCGGGACTGCAAAATCCGGTACTGACGA
>JBCDLQ010000537.1:0-2354 GCA_039414335.1 Pseudomonadota bacterium
CCCGCAGAAACGCTGGAGTCACGTATCTGGACCTTTGTCTACTTCGCCTTCTTCATCCTGATGCCGGTCATTACATCGATGGAGAAAAGTAAACCGGTGCCCGAACGGGTGACAGCATGATGTTCATGAGAAACACGCTGCTAAGTCTCGCCGCGTTGGCGATCAGCGCTGCCGCGCAGGCAGCCGGCGGTGGAGACTATGATCACGCGCCGATCAACTTGGGCGATACGGCTTCACTTCAGCGCGGTGCGACCATGTTCGTGAACTATTGCATGGGCTGTCACTCAGCCCAGTACATGCGGTACGCGCGCCTGGCCGAAGATCTCGATTTGACCGAGGATCAGGTGCAGAAGTTTCTGATCAAGGGCGATCAGGACATCAATGACTACATGCTGTCGGCCATGCGCTACGAGCAGGCAACCGAATGGTTCGGCAAGGCGCCGCCCGATCTGAGCCTGACGGCCCGCTCGCGCTCCAAGGACTGGGTCTACACCTTCCTGCGCAGCTACTACCTGACCGAAGACGGTTGGAACAACACGTTGCTGGAAAATGCCGCCATGCCACACATCCTGTGGGAACTGCAGGGAATCCAGCGCCCGGTACTGCACACGGTCACCGGCGAAAACGGTGAAAGCCGTACGGAGATTGAATCACTGGAACTCGATGAGCCGGGATTGATGACGCCCGAGGAATACGATGCGGCCATTGTCGACATTACGGCGTTCATGACTTATATCGCCGAGCCGGCCGCGCTCAAGCGCATGCAGTATGGACCGTGGGTCCTGCTGTTCCTGGCGCTGTTCACGTTCTTGTCCTGGTTGCTCTATGCGGAATACTGGAAAGACGTGAAAAAATGAAGCGCGCTGCGCTGACCACTAGCAAGAGAGGGAATCGACCATGATGGCACTGTACTCTTCGGAGAATTGCCTGGACTGTCACCGCGTCAGGTTCGTGCTGGCGGAAAAGGGAATCAACGTGGAAATCATCCACGTTGAGCAGGACCGCTCAGCAACGGCTGATCTGGCCGAACTCAATCCCTACGGTGAAACGCCAACGCTGGTGGACCGCGACATGGTGCTCTATGGCACCTGGGTGGTGACCGAGTACCTTGATGAGCGCTATCCGCATCCACCGCTGATGCCGGTGGATCCGGTCTCTCGCTCGCGCCTCCGACTGGCCATGTACCGCATGTACCGCGATTGGATCGAAGCGGGCACGATCATCGAAACCTCCAGCGGTGAGAAGAAGATCGCGACCGCCAAGAAGCATCTGAAGGACAGCCTGATGGCCTCCGATGAGCTGTTCGGCCTGACGCCGTTCATCCTCAACGAAGAGCTGTCGCTGGCCGATTGCGCACTCGTACCTTTGCTCTGGCGCCTTCCGTCCTACGACGTGAACCTGACGGTCAAACAGGCACCCAATCTGCACCAGTACATGGACCGGATGTTCCGCCGGGATTCTTTCCAGCGCAGTCTGACCGAAGTGGAGCGGCTGCTTAGAGAATCCGAGTAAGCGCTCGTGCTTCCCAGCCGCCCCTACTTGTTGCGGGCCATGCACGAGTGGATCGTCGATTCGGGCATGACCCCGCACCTGCTCATCGACGCGTCCAATCCCGACCTGAGCGTGCCCGATTCGGCGCGCCAGGGCGACAAGGTCGTTCTGAACGTTTCTCCGGCCGCCGTACGTGACCTGGTGATGGACCAGGATCTCGTCACCTTCGTCGCGAGATTTGGTGGCGTATCCCAGGCCGTTTCCGTTCCCGTGGCTGCCGTTGACGGGATCTATGCGCGCGAAAACGGGCGGGGCATGATGTTTCCCGATGAAGAAGGATTGATCGGCGGAACAGACGGCTCTGATGGCCCGGACGACGATGGATCTTCTCCTGACCGAGGCGGGCGGCCCTCTCTTCGAGTGGTCAAGTAAGTCCGGCTCGGTCGCAAGTCGGATCGAGGCTCACTCGATCAAATGCCCGCCGTCCTCCAGTTCCCCTCTGAGAGTGACCAGCCGATGGCCAATCATGACCAGTTCTCCGCGACGCCGATGTCCGCCATCGGGGCTGAACTCGAATCGATAGGAACGACGTAGCTGCCAGCGTCCCGTCCGTCTTGAAGGACGCATGAACTGCAGCGCAACCGTCTGATCCAGCAGCTGCCATTGCTGACGCAGGCAGAATTGGCGGGCGTATTCACGAGCGAACTCCCGGGCACGAGTAGCCGATGACCACCACAGGGCCAGTGTGGCCAGAACCAGTATGGAGGGGATGGCAACGTCCATCAGCGCTCAGGCGCGGCGATCGAGCAGCACGTAGACCGCGCGGGTGCCGCCGTCTTTGGGCCGCGCGGCGGCGAAGGCCA
>JBCDLQ010000538.1:0-2351 GCA_039414335.1 Pseudomonadota bacterium
CGAGCCCGCGCTGGCCATGGGCGATCGACTAGGCGGTCACTGGGTCACCGGTCATGTTGATGGGTTGGCGACCCTGATTACCCTCACGGATCTGGGCGACAATACGCGTCTTGAATTCCAGGTGCCCGACGCGCTGGCGCGCTACATCGCCAGCAAGGGGTCCGTGACGCTCGACGGCGTCAGCCTGACGGTCAATCGGGTTGATGGCGCGCGTTTCGAGATCAACATCATTCCTCACACCTGGGCGGTCACGACCCTGGGCCGCCTGAATGAAGGTGATACGGTCAATCTGGAAGTGGATCTGCTCGCCCGCTACATGGGCCGATTGCTGGAGCAACGACAGGCATGAAATTCGATTCCATCCCCGACATCCTCGACGACATCCGCGCCGGCAAGATGGTTGTCATGCTGGATGATGAAGATCGCGAAAACGAAGGCGATCTGATCATGGCGGGTAGTCTGACCCGGCCTGAAGACATCAACTTCATGGCCCGATACGGTCGCGGCCTGATCTGTCTGTCCCTGACGCGCGAACGTTGTGCACAGCTGGGCCTGCAGCTGATGGTCCGAGACACGGATCGCCATCATCAGACCAACTTTACCGTCTCGATCGAAGCTGCCGAAGGCGTGACAACCGGCATTTCTGCCTATGACCGCGCCCATACGATCCGCACGGCCTGCGCGCCCGATGCGAAGCCGCACGATCTGAATCAGCCCGGTCACGTCTTTCCCTTGATGTCCCAGCCCGGCGGCGTCCTTGCCCGTGCCGGACACACGGAAGCCAGCCTCGACCTGGCCCTGCTGGCCGGTCTGGAGCCGGCCGGCGTGCTCGTCGAGATTCTCAACGAAGACGGCACCATGGCCCGTCGCCCCGAGCTCGAAACCTTCGTGGCCGAGCACGGCCTGAAGATGGGCACCGTGGCTGATCTGATCCGCTACCGCCTCGGTACGGAGCAGAACGTGGAATGCGTCCATTCCCAGCAAGTCGGAACGGCACACGGTCCCTTCGATCTTCGCGTGTTCCGGGATCGGATCACTCGTCGACTGCACTGGGCGCTGCTGCGCGGCGAAATCCGGGCCGATGAGTCTTTCCCCGTTCGTGTCCACGTGCCCGAATTGCTGGGTGACGTGATGGGGCTGACCAATCCCGGATTCGGCATGCCGCTGGATGCAGCCCTGGCCGACATCAACCGCCGAGGCCAGGGCCTGGCGCTGGTGCTGGGCTATGATGAAAGCGATGACAGCCGTCTGGAAGGGCTCTTGCGCACGGCTCAGCCCGCTTCGGAAGCGGCGCAGCAGGATGATCAGTCTCGGGAGCTTCGCAGTTACGGCATAGCGGCCCAGATCATCGCCGAGCTGGGTATCCGCCGCATGCAGGTTTTCGGCGCGCCCAAACGCTTGCATGCGCTGGACGGCTTCGGTCTGGAAATTACCGATTACGTGGTGCCCGAAGGAGAGGGTGAGGCACAATGAGTACAGCAGAACACAAGGTCCTTTTGCCGGCGGACACGCGCGTCGCCGTGGTGGTGGCCCAGTTCAATCTGCCCGTCACGGGCATGATGGCCGAGGGCTGTCTGGCGACGCTGGACGAGCACGGTCTGGGTATGGACGCTGTGGACGAATTCAAGGTGCCGGGTGCCTGGGAACTGCCTCTGGCCTGCGCTCAGCTGGTCGAGTCCGGTCGCTACGCCGCCGTGATTGCACTGGGTGCGGTGATTCGCGGCGAGACACCCCACTTCGATTTCATCAGCGCAGAGTGCGCCCGAGGGCTGATGCAGATCAACCTGGACAGCGGTATTCCCGTGGCCTTCGGCGTGTTGACCACCGAGAACGGTGAGCAGGCCTTGGAGCGGGCCGATCCGGCGCGCAAGAACAAGGGCCGCGAAGCCGCACTGGCTGCACTGGAAATGGTCGCGTTCGCTGAAGGCCTCGCCGATGCCGGGTAAGAAGCGATTGCGCCGCGGCAAGAATCCCTATGAGCCCCGTTCTCGCGCGCGACGGCGCGCGCTGCAGGCGCTCTATCAATGGCAGCTCAACGATGATTCGGCGGCGTCTATCATCCAGCAGTTCAGTGAAGAGCAGAACTTCGATGGTGTGGACCAGGATTATTTCGAAACGCTGGTGCGCGAAGTCGTTGGCCATCGCGATGCGCTGGACGAGGCGCTGGCTCCGTTCATTACCCGAACGGACGCGGGTATCGATCACATGGAGCGCGCCGTGCTGCGCATCGGCGCCTGCGAGCTGATCCACCATCTGGAAACGCCCTATCGGGTCGTCATCGACGAATCGGTCGAGCTGGCCCATCGCTTCGGTGCCGAGCAGGCCCATACCTTCGTCAACGGCGTGCTGGA
>JBCDLQ010000539.1:0-2329 GCA_039414335.1 Pseudomonadota bacterium
AGGATCCAAGCATTGGCGAACATCACAGCCGCCATGCCGAAGGCAGCGAGCGCAGACCACATGAGCGAGACTGTAACGATCCCGGCAGCGACGCCCATTGCCCTCCCCGCGCCCTGCGACAGGGCGGTTCCGATGATCACGAGCACGGCCGGACCCGGCGCGAACAGCGCGATCACAGCAATGACGAAGATTGTGGGCAGGCCGACATCCATTGCCCAGCGATAGCATCATGAGGCCGAGGCCGCCATTGCTGCTTGCTCTCAGTTGTCGTCTATCGTCACCACGGTCCCATCGCGAACACCGCGGATATCAAAGTTCGGGATCAGTGATGCAGCCGTCACCTGGGCCTGTTGTGAGTCCGGTCGGCCCAGCTCATCGCCGAGAGCAAGCCGCGTCCCGATCAACTGAACGATCTGTGGAGCGCTGGCAAATTTCGAATGATGCGTGCTCGACTGGTCCTCGACCCGAGACAGGTCGATGACGTTGAAGCCCATGGCGGCGAGCTCATCGGGGTCAGCATTGCCGACGCGGCTGACGCCACCGGCCAACCTGCGAGACAGTCGAAGCGCCCGATCATCCTGAGAAATCAGAATGAAGAACTTCTCGCGATCAGCAGTGATGCGTTGCCATTGCGCCTGGAAGACATCGATATCGACGTCGGGCGATGCCAGAATGATGCTGCCGATACGATCGGAATTGGCCAGACGCCCCTGCAGTTCGAGCTGCCGCATCGTCTCAAGCACGAGGTAGTTGCCCATTGAATGGGACACCACATCGAAATGCTGAGCCTGTGTCTCATCGAGCAATCCGGCAAGCTGCTCCAGGCCATCACGGGCAACATAGGTGCTGTTGAGATCGTACAAATAGCCGGCGACCTGGCCGCGAGAGGCCCAGCTGAAGAGTACCGGCACGCCCGTGAATTGCGTGTCGTGGACAAATTGGGTGAGACGCAGCAGGGCGTCCGTGAAATCGGTGTTGTAACCGTGCACAAAGATCAGAACGCTGCGGTCGTCTTCGGGAAGCGCGGCCAGCGAACGGTCGACCATCGACTGAAACGATGCCGGACCATCGACGTACCGTCCTTCGCTGACCACAAAATGCTGTCGCGGATCAGGAATAGGGCCGGATGAACGTTCGATCTTGCCTGGCTGGTGCGAGGGCGGCACCGACACTTCCGTATACGCGAAATCGAGTCCTTCCGCGCGTTCGCCCGTCAGGAACACTGCCGGATCGGTTGCCCGCTCCCTGGTCGTTGCGACGAGAATTGAATGCGTCTTGGCGCCGGCCACGCTCAGTGCTGGAATGGATGGGTTTTCGGCCCCGATGATCCGGTCTGGCGCACTGGCACAGCCAGCCACAACGGCCACCGCCATCAGCACGACAAGCCAAGCCACAAATCGACGCATAGCACTCACTCTTGCAGCCAAGCTGAACCCGCGTGCTGACGCAACGAAGAACGGCAAAGTCTGGGCGCCCTCCCGACAGTCTTACCGTACATGCCGCGTCTGAACCAGTTTGCCGCCAGCAACATGCTTAGCCGTTTGTTGTCATCGCTGGTGTTGGCTGCTGTGGCCCGAGGATTATGGTCGAATAGTGGTTGGCTGGGCCAAAACAGCGAGAAATCGGCATTGGGCGAGCAGATCGATGGTCAAAGACGAGTTGAGAACCCTCATTTGCACGCCCAAGGGGGCGTTTCTTCCATCTGCCGTGTCGATCTTCACCAGCCGTGACGAAAGCGACAGCTGGCATGAAATCGCCTGACACCTACCGACAGTTCCGTCGATCGAAGCGTTCGAAAATGCAAAAAATCGGAGGATTTTGAGGAACCAGTCTAGACTCGATACAATGTCCCAAAGAGTGATCCGACAGGGATCCGGTTGGGGGGAACGACCGTGAAAACCATAAGACAGTGCGTTTTCGCCATTGCGCTGGCATTGATGGCGTTGGCGTCCATCAGCCCAGCGATCGCCTATGACGATGGCTGGTTCAGAAACGATTTCTGGTCGGGTGAATACCCGAACGGCTTCACGCTGACGTCCGACGTCGAAATGCAGATCCGCCAAGCGCCCGATCCAGACACGAAACGCGACGTCGCCTGCACGATGGAAAGCGGCGCCACCTACCATCCCTGGAATCAGGACAGGGTGGCTTCGTCGGGGCTCGCGTTTGTCACCTACGTCGCCATCGAAACCTACGTGGTCGAGACCCCTGGTGTGTTTCTGTTCGAGAATGAGGAAACCGGGAACCTGGACGAGGTGTCGCTCGAGCAGGGTGAAGAGTGGACCTATCGAACTTACTACGCCGAGGGCATGTTCAAGATGTCCTACAA
>JBCDLQ010000540.1:0-2327 GCA_039414335.1 Pseudomonadota bacterium
GTTCCACTTGAGCGAATGTCCATCGCACATGTGTTCCGAGCGCAAATTTCCTGTAAATTTGCATTCAATTCCTTTCGGAAACTCGTCTCTGAGACTCTTGGAGAGTTGGTGGCAGACCTGTTGCGCTTCCTCTTGGTTGGTCAAGTGCAACAAGCCTCCCACAATGGTAATGTGGGGTTCAAATAAGGGACCATCGTAGGCTTTGGCAATATCAGTTATTTGCTGTTCAATCAAACTCCCGGTGAAGAGGCAAGCATTCCGGACTACGAAGCCTTCCTGGAGGAAGGCGAGTGGGACGAAGACTACTGATTACCAACGATTCCCGACTCAGTCGGGAATCAATTCACCCCGTCCGAAGTACCAGCCCTGCCCGATGTGGCAACCGAAGGAACGGATGATCTCCAGCTCCTCGTCCGTCTGGATACCCTCAGCCGTGGCCGCGATACCCAGTTCGTTGGCCAGCGTGACCACCGCTTTGACGATGGCGGCGTTCTTGAAGTTGGAACCCACGTCCTGCACGAAGATACGGTCGATCTTCAGACCCTGAATCGGCAGTTTCCTCAGATAAGCCAATGAGGAATAGCCCGTTCCAAAGTCATCGATGATCACGCGAATACCCTGATTCCTCAGGGCTTGCAGCTGAGACTGGTGTTTCTCCGGGTTCTCCATGAAGGCCCGCTCGGTGATCTCCACCTCGATTCGCTCCGGTTCCAGACCCGCCTCCTTCGCCATCCGGAACAGCCGACGGGCGAACTGTGGGTCACGCAGCTGCATCGGCGCCACGTTGATAGCCAGAACCCCAGGGTAATTCTCGGAGATCATGGCCCTCATCGCCTTGGCATAGACCTGTTCACCGAGTTGCGCGACCAGCCCTCTGGATTCAGCGAGCATGATGAACTGTTCGGGGTCGATCCAGCCGTCATCCTTGTGGTGCCAGCGCGCCAGGGCCTCGTGCCCGACCACTTCGCGCGTGTCCAGATCGATGATGGGCTGGAGTGCAACCTGGATCTCCTGTCGATCAACCGCTGCCCGCAGCTCCGTTTCCAGATAGCGGCGCGCCATGGCCTTGGCAGTGAGTTCCGGTGAATACAGGGCCCAAGTGCCCGTTCCCTCTTCCTTGGCACGATGCAAAGCCGCATCCGAATGGCGCATGAGGTCCTCGGCAGTCTCACCGTCATGGGGGAACAGGCTGATTCCCACGGAGGCCGTGACGCGGACTTCATGGCCCTCGATGGACAGGGGTGCATCCATTGCCGCACACAGGGCTGCTGCGAGTTGGCGCGCCGGATTGCGGGCTTCGTCTTCCTGAATCATGATCAGGAATTCATCACCACCCAATCGTCCCATACGGCCACGTTCACCGATCACATCCAGCAACCGTTCCGCCAATTCGTTGAGCATTCGGTCGCCCGTTCCATGGCCCCAGATGTCGTTGATCTCCTTGAAATTATCGAGATCCAGGTGAAGCAGAGCCAGTTCCTTACTCAGCAATGAAGCATCGGAAATCTGCTCTTCCAGCAGCAGCTGCAACCAGCTGCGATTGGGCAATCCCGTCAGCGAATCCTGATAGGCCAGGCGCGTCAGCTCGTCCTCCATTCGGCGACGGGCCGTGATCAATCGCGCAAATCCGTGCCAGATGATGGCGCCATCGGGTTGACGCTCGGGGCTGGATTCAACCTCTACCCATTCGGCGTGTTCAAAGTCACCACCCGGGGGCATGATCCGGAACTGTTCCTGGAATGGCGTCAGTCGACGAGCGCTGATATCTACGGCGCGATTGACCCGTTCGGCATCATCTTCAGCAATCTTGTCGAACAGATGCTGAGCGTCGTCGACCACTTCTTCATGGTGCACGCCCAGAACTTCGAAAATCTTCGCGCTGGCATAGGGCATGCTGTAGCAGCCCGATTCGGGATCGCGCCGCAGCTGATAGATCACGCCGGGCACGTTGGATGCCAGATGCTGGAGCTGTCTGGATTGGGTCGCCTGAAGTCGTTGTGCATCGCGCAATCGCGTGTTGTCGACCCCCGTACCGGCGATCATCAGCTCACCTGCCACTTCGACCCGGCGACCGAAATAGCTGAACTCATGAACTGCTCCCGACTTGGTCAGCAAGGGAGCCTCCAATGATGCTTCGCCCGTCTCGAGAACCATCTGTACCGCTTGGTGGACACCTTCCTGGTGTTCCGGGCTGAACAGATCGGTCGCGCGAATCAGAGACATTTCCGCGTGGCTGTAGCCCGTTACCTCTTCCAGGGCCTGATTCCAGCGCCTGAAACGAAGGTCCTGATCGATGAGATAGAAGATTCCGGGAAGGCTATCGAGGA
>JBCDLQ010000541.1:0-2326 GCA_039414335.1 Pseudomonadota bacterium
GTCGAGTTCAAATCATTCACCCAGGCGAGAGACGGTCTGCCCAGCAGCCGTATCACTGCGCTGGCCATCGGAAGAAATAACAAGCTCTGGATTGGGACGGAAGCCGGCCACTTGGTCCTCTTCGACCGAGGGGTCTTTCGCGTCGTCGTGCCCCCGCCACACCCCGGCCATGCAATTGCCGCCATCGTTGAGGATCGGGCCGGCGATGTTTGGTTTCTACATCCCCTGTTTAGTCAGAGAAGGCGAAGCGCCTGGCTCTGGCAATGGACTGGCGGAACACTGAAGCCGCGTCGAGACCTTGAGGCTCGATTGCTCGATGGCGCCCCGGACATCCTCAACGCGATGGACAGTCCCGGCGGCATTACCTCGACATTTCCATCGCTGGCTTTGGACGACAACGGGTCGGCGCTGGCGCGAATGCGCGGCGGCCGCGTGCTTCGCCTGGACGACGAAGGTCGTGACTGGTTTGACGGCAATCCTGAGTCCATACATTTTTTGGGTTCAGCTCAGCTGACCGCTCAGATCGATGGGGCGCTGATTGGTCTGCGCTCATCGATCGGCCAGCTTGTCGCTCGCTTGCCAAATAGTGCGGACCGGGCGCGCGCAGTCTGGCTGAGAGATCGACGTGGATATACGTGGACCAGTACGGCCAATTCAATCGATGTTTTTTCGCCATCAGCGGCGACACCGATGGGCTCCTGGTCCGTGCAGCCGCGCGTGCTTGATCTGATCGAGGATCGCGAAGGCAATATTTGGGTGGCCACCAGGTTGGAGGGATTACTGCGTATTCAGCCTTCGGCCGTACAGGAATGGGGCTTGTCGGCTGGCGTGCCGCTGCCCAATGTGCTCAGAGAAGAGCCAGATGGATCAGCGGTGATGTCGATTCAACTGGTCCAGCAGGACCCATCTTTCATCGAGCCGAGGCGAGCTTACCGCATCCCGCTCGACGGCGGGCTTCCCGAGCCTGAGAACGTTTACTGGCAGCGCACGGACAGCCAGGGGCGCTTCTGGTTATTCGGCGAAGACGGTCTGGTCGGCGAATCGCTTTCGGGCCATTCGTTCTTTTTGCCCGAGATTCTGGATCAGTTCGTTGAGGATCCGAATGATCCCAACCTGTTCTGGGCTGACACCCATTCATCGGTGATTCGCCTGCGCGTGGTGGATGAACGAGAGCTTGTGATCGAAGATGCATGGCCGATTGTGGTCCGGTCGCCGCTCCGCTTCGATGCCGAGGGCGCGCTGTTAGTGGGTGCCGAGGACGGCTTCCATCGCCTGTCAGATAGCGGGCATCAAGCGTTTAAGCAGGCTGAGGGCTTGCCCGTGTCAGAGGTGCGAGGACTACAGGCAGGCAGCCGGGGAGACTGGTGGCTGGGCACCTACGGCGGCGGGCTGGTGAACTTTGACGGCACGAAATTCAGCGTGATTAGCCGGGCTCAGGGCCTGGTTGAGGATTTCATTTCTGCCGTGGTTTCAGACGAGCACGGCGCGCTTTGGTTAGCAGGGACCCGGGGTATTCAGCGCGTGCTGGTGAGTGATTTATACGCGTTTTTAGGCGGTCAGGCTCTGAACGTACCGAGCGAACTGTTCGCCCAGGCTCACGGCATGAGCAACCCCGAGGCGGTCGGTCCGTCGGCTGGCGTACGCGTCGCCGATCGGCTGTATTTCTCGACCTTCGGCGGTCTTGTCGTGATCGATCCGAGCGTGATCGCGGCGCGAGAAGGCGGACCTTTAGATGTTTACGTGATGAACAGAACCAGCGAATCCTTGATCAACGACAATGAACCGCTGTTGCTGGCGCCTGATGAGCAAACGCTTACGCTCAACGTCCGGCCGATTCATCTCTCCGCTCCTGAGACCCTTCGATTTCGTCATCGTCTTCCAGGGCTCCACGACGACTGGATCGAGCAGACCCCGCCTAATCGCCTGGTTTACTCGGGACTGAATCCAGGTCAACACAAGCTGGAAGTCCAGGCCCGCCACTCGGGCGGCCCCTGGGTTTCAGCCGCTACGGTGCCAACCATCAACGTCTTGCCGCAATGGTGGGAGCGGCGACTGGTGCAAAGTCTGCTCGTCGGTCTAATGCTCATCGCGCTGACTGCCGTTTGGCTGGGTGCGAATCGACGCCTTCGCGATCGAGCGCGGCGACTCGAACTTGCCGTGGCGGACCGAACCCGGTCGCTGGCCATTGAGCGCGATCGAGTCGCGCAGCAAGCGGCCCAGCTCAAAGAGCTTGCCGAGGGCAGGGCGCGCTTTATTGCTGGCATCAGCCATGAACTCAGAACTCCGCTGACCTTGATTCGCGGCCCTTTGGATGCGCTGGCCGAAC
>JBCDLQ010000542.1:0-2318 GCA_039414335.1 Pseudomonadota bacterium
ATTTCTACGGCGAGAAGAGCTGGGAGTACCTGTTCGGCCGCAGGGTCGTACTGCCTTATCGCCTGATATTTCTGGCCTTCGTTTTTATGGGCTCGGTCGGCGCGCTGGAGCTGGTCTGGGACGTGGCCGATACGCTGAACGGCCTGATGGCGGCTCCGAACCTGATCGCCCTGGTGCTGCTGGGCGGCGTGATGGCCAAGGAGAAGCTGGACTACTTCAACCAACTGCGCGATCAGGTCAAGTCGGTGGATTGATCAGCGGCCCCGCAATTGAAAAACCTCACGCCGAGGCGCAGAGGCGCGGAGGAAAAACAAATCCTGTTTTCTCTGCGACCCAGCACCCCTGCGTCAGCGCAGCGCTCAGGGCAATCGCGGTTTGGGAATGCCAAGAAGCGTTTGCCATGAGAGCGACCGCGCGTGCGTGCTGTCCGTTCGCGATGGGACTGGCTGCGCATTGACCGTCTACACGCGCTTGAGCCTGGTCTCCGAAGGGAATTCAACGGATGACTGAGCGGCGGGCTATGGGGCTTGGGGATTGGCTGAATGCGGCGGTCAATTTCGTCATTGGCGTGCTGCTGGGGATTGCGGCCGATGGTTTGCTTCAGTTGGCCTCATCCGGGCAGTGGTTTCTGGCACTGCTGATTCCGGTGCTGTTTGCCGGCTGGTTTCTCTTCATGCTCTTGCTGGACAAGGGCATGGATCGATTATTCCCCAGCGGAATTCGACCAGCAAAGACATCAAAGGAAAAGGCACCCATGCCACTGCCGCGCCTGCTGGGCTTGCCCGCCGGTGCAGTGGCTGGTGTCGTATTGGCTCGACTGGGGTTGGCAGCTCCCTTGCTGAACTTATTGCCCTGATTCCCGTTCGCTTGTAGCGCGGGATCTTGCGCATCTTGTTGAAGTCGCGAAGGAGGAAAAAGTGAAACCTATCGGTCTCGCCTTTCCTCAGCGTCCTCCGCCTCTTAGCGACTCTGCGTGAGTAAAGGATTCTAGTTCGTCAGCTTCCCGGATCTTCCCGACGCCGGGCTTCTTCTTCCTTCAATGTCGGTTTCTTGGCGAGTTGCACCAGAGCCTGATGCAGATATTCCTGAAGCGACTGGCCGCGCTTGCTGGCGCGCTCTTCCAGCAAGGTGAGGATGTTTTCGGGCAGATGGTCGATCGTGACAGATTTATTCATGCCGTCACTATCGACCTTTTGCATCGACACTACATGTGCCGAAAGGCCCGGACTGCTGGGTGAATCAGAAGATGCCGCGAACCTGGACGAAGAACTGGCGATTTCGAGTGCGGTCGCGGATTTCACGGAAATCCAGCGGCGCCGTATTCCGCGGACCATCGAAGACCAAGCGATCGCGATCGGTGGTTTCGCGGAACAGGTCATTGACGCCCAGGCGAATCCGCAGATTGTCGATCGCGCGAGACTCAATAAAAGCGCCGAAATCCCAGACGCGAGAGAACTGATCCAATTCATCGAGGCCGAAGTTGTTGAAGGGCCCGAAGAAGCCCGCGTTCATTCCCCAACCGATCTTGGCGCCGGTCAAATCCTGCCGGAAATCGATTCTCGCGGTCCAGTGACGCTCGTCCGACAGGTCCCGACGTTGGCCGGTCAGCGGATCATCGACGCCTGATTCTTGCCAGCGCCCGTTGAGATCCAGTCGTCCTCCTGTAATTCCGAAAGGCTCGAGCGGGATGGTGAATTCTCCTCGAAGGCCGTAGCGGAAGCCATCGCCGATATTGCCCGGCACTTCCAGACCGCCTTCCAGAGGCAGGATGTCTTCGACATTATCGATCCAGTCATAGAAGGCTGTCAGACTGAGCAGGCCAATGTCGTTGAAGCGTTTTTCGTAAGTGACATCCAGCGTGATTGTGCTTTCAGGACTGAGGTTGGGGTTGCCCAGTTCGAGCTCGTCGTCGCCGAGATCGGCCGCGCTGACAAAGTCAGAGAAGTTGAGCTGATTGACCTGGCGCAACAACCGCCCTCGCCACAGCGTGTCTTCTTGTGGCGCGAAGCTGAAGGTCACGCTCGGCTTCCAGAAGAAGAAAGAGCGCTCTTCGGCAAAGCCCCCGGTTTGCTCGATTTCTGACGCTTCACCGGCGAGCTCCAGATCGACCGCCACCTGGCCCACGGTGAACGAGTTGGCGATGGAAAAGTCCAGGCGTCGCTCTTCAACGGCCGTTCGCGCGCCAGGAACATCGACGGGCTGCAGGCCATCAGGACCCAAGCGACGCAGCTCGAAATCGCTGTCCAGCTCGTTAATGGCCCCCTCGATAGCGGCCTCGATCAGCTGATCTTCAAAGCCGCCGTAATCGAATTCAAGCC
>JBCDLQ010000543.1:0-2310 GCA_039414335.1 Pseudomonadota bacterium
CTGAAATTCAAAAGCTAAACCCCAAAACCTTTAAATCGCAAAGCAGCAAAGAAAGACAAGAAGAAACTTACATTCAAAAGGCCTTAACGCGAAGACGCAAAGACGCCAAGGAAAAAATTGTTTTCTTTTTCCCTTCTTAGCGTCTTCGCGTTCAAGGTTTTGACTTTTGCCTTATTCTTTTCTTTGCTGCTTTGCTGCTTTGCGATTTAAAGACTTTGCTCTTTCAGATCCCTCGGATAGCCAGCAGTCGGATTTCGATCATGTCTTCGATGGCGTATTTGATGCCTTCGCGCCCCAGGCCTGAGTCTTTGACCCCGCCGTAAGGCATGTGGTCGACTCGGAAGGACGGGACGTCGTTGATGATCACGCCACCGACTTCCAGGCGATCCCAGGCCTTTCGGATCTTGCCGATATCGCGCAGGAACAGGCCCGCCTGCAGGCCGTAGCGGGAGTCGTTGATGACCTCCAGGGCCTCGTCGAAGTCGCTGAAGGGTTCCAGCAGTACGGCCGGGCCAAAGACTTCGTTGCGGTAGAGGCGCACATCGCGCGGGACGTTTTCCAGCACCGCTGGACGGACGATGCGACCCTCACGCTGGCCGCCGGTCAGCACGGTCGCGCCACCGTCAACGGCTTCTTCGATCCACTCGACAATCCGTCCAGCGTCGAACTCCGTGATCAACGGACCGATGAAGGTCTCAGGATCTCTGGGGTCACCCAGCTTCAGGGTTTCAACGGCAGCCACGAAGCGAGTCTTCAGATCCTCGTAGATGGATTCATGAATCTGCACGCGCTGCACCGAGATGCAGCTCTGGCCCGACTGGTAGAACGCCCCGAAGACCAGTCGATCCAATGCGTCATCCAGGTCGGCATCCGCATCGACCAGGCAGGCCGCATTGCCACCCAGCTCCATCACCACGGGCTTCTTGCCGGCCTGCCCCTTGAGCATCCAGCCGATCTTGTCCGAGCCAGTGAAGCTCAGCAGCTTCAGGCGCTCATCGGTGGTCAGCGGGCCGGCATCCTCCACATCCAGATTGAGGATGGAGAACGCACCTTCAGGCAAATCCGTCTCGGCCAGAATCTCGCCAATCAGCAAGGCACCCACCGGCGTCTTGTCGGCGGGCTTCAGAATGAAGGGACAGCCTGCCGCGATCGCCGGCGCCACCTTATGCGCCACCAGGTTGTAGGGAAAATTGAAAGGCGTGATCAGTGAGACCGGTCCGATCGGGACTTTTTTGGTCATGCCGATCCAGCCTTCCGTGCGCTCGGCGATATCCATGGGCATTACTTCACCGCCAACGCGCGTGGCCTCTTCCGAGGCAATCTGAAAGGTATCGATCAGTCGCTGAACTTCACCCTGGGCGTCCTTGATGACCTTGCCGCCCTCGACAACCAGAACTTCGACCAGCTCATCTCGGCGCGCTTTGAACTGTTCCACGCAATGGAGCAGTACGTCTCGGCGTTTGTAGGTCGGAAAGTTCGCCATTGGTTCTGTCGCAGCAGCGGCAGCAACGATGGCCTGTTCAAGCACCGCCGAGTCAGCTTTGGCCACGCGGTAGGCCAGCTCACCGGTGTGCTTGTCGTCAACCGCCAGCTCGCTATTGGCGAAAACCGCCCGGTTGGCCAGATAGTAGGGGAATGTCTGAGCAGTCATGTTGGAGTCCATGGGCGCGATATAACGCCTAGACTAACAAAGGGACAGGCGCTGAGGGATGGGCAATCGGCGAGCCGTCGCCAACGCCCAACGAGCTTCAGGACGCGATCGGCGAAGCTTTCGAGTCGGCATTCGCCGCCCTGTCCCGCATCGGCTCTGAGCGGCCCGTGAGCATCCGCGTCAGCCAGCTCGAAGCATTCTGCACAATGACATAGAGGCAGGGCACCAGGAACAGCGTCAATACCATCGCCGAAAGCAAGCCTCCGACGACAGCCACGGCCAGCGGCTGCATCAGCAGCGCGCCGGCGCCAGCACCGATCGCTAAGGGCAGCATGCCTACAACCGTGGTCAGCGTGGTCATCAGGATTGGTCGCAGGCGAATTCCCCCGGCTTCGACAACGGCTTCTGTCAAATCATAACCGGCAAGACGCTGCCGCTCGACGTACTCGACGAGCAGGATCGCGTTGTTCACGACGATTCCGACTAGCAGCACCGTACCGAGAAAAACCGGCGCGCTGATCGGCGTGCCGCTGAGCCAGAGCGCAGCGGCTGATCCGGCCGTTGCCAGTGGGGCTGCGGTCATGATCACCAGCGGGTTGGAAATCTTCTCGTACTGGACGGCCAGCACCACGAACACAAGGAACACGGCCAGCGCGAGC
>JBCDLQ010000544.1:0-2306 GCA_039414335.1 Pseudomonadota bacterium
CCTTGGCGTGGGTCCGGGCGATACGGTGACTCTGTTCGCTCCGGAAATCCGGGCCACGCCGGCAGGTGTTCTGCCGCAGGTCCGTCGCTTTACGGTCGCTGGCGTTTTCGAGGCAGGGGTTCATGAATACGATTCGGCGCTTGCGGTGATTCATCTCAGCGATGCGCAGCGCTTGTTCCGCTTGCGCGACAACGTCAGCGGCGTGCGTCTGAAACTTGACGACATGCTCCGGGCCCGCTGGGTTGCTCAGGAACTCAGTTCGGAGCTGACTGGTTTCTACCGCGTACGCGACTGGACGCAGCAACACGCCAACTTCTTCCGTGCCGTCCAGACCGAAAAGACCGTGATGTTCATCATCCTGTCGCTCATCATTGCGGTGGCCGCCTTCAACATCATTTCCACGCTGGTAATGGTGGTCACCGACAAGCAGGCCGACATTGCCATTCTCAAGACCATGGGGCTGGGGCCGCGCCGCATCATGGGGGTGTTCATGGTTCAGGGCTCTTTGATCGGTTTGATCGGCACGCTCCTGGGGGTGATCGGGGGTGTGCTGCTGGCCCTCAACGTCGAATCGGTCGTCGCCGGTATCGAACAGCTGCTCAGCGTCGAATTCCTGTCGGCCGAGGTCTACTACATCTCCGATCTGCCGTCCGAGCTGCGAATGGAAGATGTGATCAAATTCGCTGGCGTATCGCTCTTCCTGTCCTTGCTGTCGACGGTCTATCCGTCGTGGCGGGCGTCCCGGACGGAACCCGTCGAGGCCTTGCGCTATGAGTGATCAGGCCGTCATTCGCTGTCGCAACCTGACCCGGACCTTCGTCCAGGGTCGGACCGAACTGCACGTGTTGCAGGGCGTTGATTTTGACGTTCAGGCGGGCGAACGGGTGGCCATTGTCGGGGCCTCGGGCGTCGGCAAGAGCACGCTGCTGCATATCCTGGGCGGCCTCGATCAGCCGACTTCCGGAGAAGTGGAGATCGTCGGTGAGAACATTGCCGTGCAGGACGAACGGCGTCGAGCGGCGATTCGAAACCGCTCCCTGGGATTCATCTATCAGTTCCACCACCTGCTGCCCGAATTCACCGCGCTGGAAAACGTCGCAATGCCCCTGCTGATTCGAGGCCTGAAGGCCAGCGAAGCCGCCAGTGCCGCAAGCGATCTGCTGGGCCGTGTGGGCCTCGGCGAGCGACTGAATCACAAGCCCGGTGAGTTGTCAGGCGGGGAACGGCAACGGGCCGCCGTAGCGCGGGCACTGATCAATCAGCCGGCTTGCGTGCTCGGTGATGAACCGACCGGCAATCTGGACGAAGCCAATGCGGCGCAAATCTACGACTTGATGCTGGAACTCAACCGGGAACTGAACACCTCTATCGTGCTGGTCACGCACGATCCCAACCTGGCCGGGCGGATGGATCGTCGACTGGAGATGACCGGCGGTCGTCTGATCGAGGTCTGAACGGGACATGAGCTGGCGCTGGCTGCTCGCACTGTCCTCGGGCATCGTGCTGGCCGCCTTGCTTCCGGCATTGCCGGATGCCGCCGGACTCGCGATTCTCGGCGTTGTCGCACTCTCGCTGCTCATCCACTCGAGAACCCGGGTCTTTGCAGTTTTTCTGCTCGGTGCGCTCTGGTTTCTCGTGCAGGCCCAGGCCCAGTTGGATCAGCAGTGGCCAGCGTCTCGCTCTGGTGAGGTGGTGGAGATGCAGTTCCGCGTCGCCGCCCTGCCGGAATGGCAGGGCGAGAGCCTGCGCTTCATTGCCGAACCCCTGGCTGGTGATGGGGCGCTGCCATCCCGGATTCTGGTGCGCTGGTATCTCCCGGGCGATTACATTCAGACCGGGCAAGTCTGGTCCGTCAAGGCGAGACTGCAATCGCCCGTTGGCCGACTGAATTTCAGAGGCTTCGACTACACGCGCCACCTCCTGTCTCAGCGGATCGGCGCGCTCGCTACCGTACGCGAGGCTGAACGGATCGATGGGGTATCGCAAGCTCCGGGCCGAATCGATAGGGGCCGCCAGTACCTGGCCGAGGTGCTGGCCGTGGAAACCCGATCACGAGTGGCATCAGGCTTGATGCGTGCTTTGGCCATTGCCGATCGCGGCGGCATCGACGCCGAGACTCGAGTGCTGTTGACCGAAACGGGCACGGCGCATCTTCTAGCGATATCAGGTCTGCACATCGGCATGATTGCGATGCTTGCCGGTGCTGTGGCCATGGTGCTGGTTGGGCCGTTTCTGAGCCTGATGCCGCGCTTTGATCGTCGCCGTCTTTCCCTGGCCATCGCGCTGGCCGCGGCGCTGGCCTACGC
>JBCDLQ010000545.1:0-2296 GCA_039414335.1 Pseudomonadota bacterium
GCATCACCAAGCCCGCCATCCCGGCCAACAGGGCCGGTACGCTGCGGTCTTCGCTCCGCAAGGTCAGCGAGCCGAAGTAAAACAGCGCCAGCAAAAAGATGCCCATCGGCAGCAGCGAAGGCAAGTAGTAGCGGAGCGTTCGATCCTGCACGTTCGGATAGTCCACCAGCTGCAGACCATGAATCGGATGACTCAGCTGCAGCCAGTTGTGGTGCGAAGACAACTTGATATCGACCACGTAGTCAGCCGCAGCCAGTGCCAATGCATCCAGAGGCAGGACTGCATCCATTCGTCCGGCCAGCTCCGTGTTGGCGTCGGGGCCAGGCAAACCGTTGCGACCCACGAACTGGCCATCAACAAACACTTCACTGGCTGCTTTCATCGATAGCAGCACACCGAGAAACGGAGCGTCAGCGGGCGGTGGGACCAATCGCGCCCGCAGCCAGAGCGACCGGCCTTGAACATCAATGTCATAGAGATCAGACCGCCAGCAGTCGCTCCGGTCAAAATGAATTGGCGGCGCGGTGTCTTGCGGCTGTACGGGGCACACCTGGATAGGGCCGTCGACCCCCTGCGCAACTGCCCAAAGCGGCGCCATCAGCAGGCCCAACAGGACAAACAGGAAATGGAATCTGCACAACATGAGCCAATCATAGTCGCTGCCAGCGGTCGACCTCAGTCCGTTCACCGAACCGACCGGACCGTTCACCGATCACTAGCTGACAGCCGGTCTGTTCGCTTGCATGCTGGAAGTCCAGACCCACTCTTTGGAGACCACCATGACATTCGCAATCAAGATGCTGGCCCTCATAATGCTTTGGCCATCGTTTATCCCCCAAACCCAGGCCAGCACGCTGCCAGGCGAAACACCAATTGAATTCGAGACCCGATCAGGCGAAGTCGTCGAGGCTTTTCAAGGTCAACTGGAAGTCCCCAGCAACTGGCAGGTTGAGACCGAGTATCGCCTGACGCTACGCTACGTTCGCTTTCCCCAAATCAACGGCCACGGCGGCGCGCCCATCGTCTATCTGGCGGGCGGACCCGGTGGTTCAGGTATTGCCACAGCGCGAGCGCAGCGCTTTCCCCTGTTCATGGCCCTGCGCGAGTTTGGCGACGTGATCGCCTTTGATCAGCGCGGAACCGGCGAGAGCACCAGTCTGCCCGCATGCACCAGTGATCAGATCGTCGATGACAACACACGCTACAGCGATGAGGCTTACGATGCACTGTATCGAGCCGCCGCCGAGCAATGCCTGACCGAATGGACCGACCAGGGCATTCGCCCTCAGGACTGGACAACGACCCAGAGCGTCGGCGATCTCAACGCCTTGCGCAAACATCTTGGCGCGGAAAAAATCAGCCTTTGGGGGATTTCCTACGGGAGTCACCTGGCACTGGCTGCCATCAACGCGATGGACGATCGCATCGATCGAGTGGTGCTCGCCAGCGTCGAAGGCCTGGATCAGACCGTCAAGCGCCCGTCCCGAACCGACGCCTATTTCCAAGATCTGCAGCAGGCGATTAACACCAGAGAGGATCTTCGAGAGCAATATCCGGACATCGTCAGAATGATGCGTCGCGTCCAGGCAAATCTCGACGATGAGCCGATGCGTATCAGCGTGACACCGCCTGAAGGCATGCCCTATGAGTTTCTCCTGGAGCGGCGTGACATTCAGCAATACACCTCGATGATGATCGCCGACCCGCGTTTCGCCCTGCGACTGCTGGATCTCTACCGCGCCATCGATGCGGGCCTCTCCGAACCTGTCGCTGAACTACTCGCCAACGTGAATCGGCACAATGTACCCATTCGCTTTGCGGTAATGCCCTTTTTTATGGACATTGCCTCCGGAATCGATCCACAGGCTAGATCAGCATTCGATATTGAGTCACAAACCGGACTCGTGGGCAGATATCTCAACTACCCCATGCCGCAGCTACACGATGCCGTTCCCGAGCTGGATCTGGGCACCGAATTTCGAACTGCACCAATCAGCGATGTGCCGACACTGGTTTTGACGGGCACACTCGACGGCCGCACCTATCCCGAGTCCCAGCGCGAGGCCGTCGCGGGCCTCACCAAGGCCGAAATCACGATCGTGGAGAACGCTGGCCATAACCTGTTCATGAGCAGCCCGGCTGTGACCGAGAGAATTCAAGCCTTCATGCGCGGGCAACAGGGCGCGCATCGGATCGTCGTAGAAGACTGGGAATCCTGAACTCACGCCCTCGTAATGTCCGAGACAGAGGGCTTTGCTGCGCAGGCTGCGGATTTTGGGGAAGCGCTTTCTAAAGC
>JBCDLQ010000546.1:0-2292 GCA_039414335.1 Pseudomonadota bacterium
GGGGCAAGCCCGTGCTGCTGTGCGTCCAAGTCAATCCGCCGTCGATTGATTTGAAAACGCCATTGTTCAAGGTCGGATCGGTGGGGAAGCTAGGATCGAAACGCGACATGAAGGTGCCCGCGTAGAGGACTTGCGGGTTATTCGGGTCGATGACCAGGGGGACGACGCCGCCGATCTGAACGCATTGTTGTCCGGGCGTGCCGGGATCCAGATCCTCGCTGAGCGGAATGCCCGTATCCGAGGCGACCCAGTTGGCGCCCGAGTCGGTCGAGCGATAGATTCGCGAGGCCGCGAGTGTGTCTACACAGGCTGTGCCCGGGGCGCTGCTGGTCAGTCGTCCACTGCCGCCTACCAGCACGGTTTTCAGCGTGCTGGCGGCTGTCGGCGGAACCACAGCTGGGCACGGGCCGGTGGCAGGTGGGGTGTCGCAGCTTCGAGGATCGAGCACGACGCTTCGCACCGTTCCCATGAACGGCTGCGGCATGGGGCCGCCGAAATCGATCGTCCCGATACCGTTGTCAATGGTGACCCAGTTGTTGCCAGAGTCCGTGCTCTTGTAAACGCCACCGTCCAGGCTGCTGACATCTGGGACAAGGGAGCCACGACCGACGGCATAAACGTGAAAGTCTTCAGTCGTGAGCGGATTGGCGTCGACCGTGGTTGGATCGATCGTGATCGCTCGGACCTGATCTCCACTGAGACCGTTGATGCTCGGGGCCCAGGATGCCCCGCTGTCAGACGACGAATAGACCGGTATGGTCGTGGTGAAAGAGTCGCCGAACCCGGCCAAGACCACCTCGCTGTCAAGGGGGTGAGTTGCGAGGGCCCGGATCGTGGTCGATTCGAAACCATTATTCTGCTGTAGCCACAGGGTGCCGTTGTTCGTGCTGCGGAGAATGCCGCCGTATTCGGTTCCAGCCACCACATGCGGTACGGCCGGATAATTGGGGTGGAGTGCGATTGCCGCGGACTGGGCAGGGTCGATGCCGTTGACTGTGTAGTTATTGGCGACGACCTCCATCTCGACCCAGACGGGATTGGCTACCGTCGCATCGTCGGTTCTGAAGAGCGTGCCGGAGTTGCATTGTGCCCAGATCGATTCACCTGCCGTAGGCGAAACGCTGATCGCAGAGACACTGCAGAAATTCGGAGTCTGGACTTCTGCCCAGTTCATTCCGGCGTCGGCGGACGTTGCGATTGCGCCACCGGCGGCATAGACCCGATTGGCATCATTGGGCGCTGTGACTACGTCCTGAATTGAGAAGAACAGCGGTTGAACACCGGGGCCAGGATCCAGGTCGGGTGTGGGGCCCGCCGCGACCCAGGTCGCGCCGCCGTCGGTGCTCTTGCGAATCATCTCCAGGTCATAGCCCAGGGCGTCGTATTGCTGAGCCGCGGCATAGATATCGCCGTTCGCCGCAATGGCGACGCTACCGATATCACCCAGCGCAAAGGAACCGACAGCCGATGTCGTCCAGCTCGAGCCATCATTGTTCGAGGAATACACCGCGGTGCCCGTGGTGAGTGCAACACGCGATCCGTTGCCGGGCCCGACATCGAGATCGAAGGGAAACTCTATGCCTGACCAAGGAGAAGGCAAGGGAAACCAACTCAGTCCGAAGTCTGCGGTCCGATAGGCGATGCCCGTGCCGCTGGTGAAAACGTACGCGACACTGGTGCCGCTGGTGGCCGCATCCAGGCCTCGAACGAGAAGATCGTCTGGTAATCCGGCCTCGGCTCGTGACCAGGTGCCGCCACCGTTCGTGGTGCGGAAGACGCCACCGCGCCCCGTCGCGAGGTAGAGATTATTCGGTGACAGCGGTGATATGACCAAATCAAGAACGCGCCCGCCGTGGGGGCCATTCGTGGTCCAGACGCCGACACCGGCGGTCAACATGGCGCTGACGCCAAGCAAGCCAAAGAAAGCCAGACTCTTGCGAATCTTCATCATGTTCTCCCTGAGAAAAATCGGACGGTGAACTCGAACCGTCCCTCATTATTACGTCAAATGGTCTCGAAGTCTGCCAAGCACTTGTCAGCTTCGACCGTTGATCAGAATAGTCCAAGAGCTCTGTCACTCGGTAGCTCAGACAGAGCAACTGCTGGAAGCTCAGATCTGAATTGATCAAGGTCTTGAGCCGAAACCAGCGCCTGACCGGAGCCTTCGATGGCAGCTTTCACTACTGATTTCGCAGGTGGCAACTCGGCGGATGAAAGAAATTTGTAAGGTTTGGATACCCGCTGATGACTCTGGGGATGACTTCCATCCCGAGAGGAGTGAACTGATGTTCA
>JBCDLQ010000547.1:0-2286 GCA_039414335.1 Pseudomonadota bacterium
AGGAAATCTACCTGGAACCCCATGGTTTATCTGGGCGACAGCTTGCGAAGGCGCTGTCGGTTTCACCCTCGACACTCAGCCGCGTTCTGCAGGGCCGCAGTGGCGTCAGTCCTGATATGGCATTGAGACTCTCCAAAGCTCTGGGACGGTCCCCGGAAAGTTGGTTGGAAATGCAACACCGATTTGATCTTTGGCATGCCAGAAGAACGCTCGACCTGTCTTCAGTCCAAACGGTTGAATTCGAGGCAGCCTAATCCAGGTGCGTTGAGGTCGATAGCCAGGTTATTGTGATTTTTTGCCTGGCATAAAGAATTGGCGCCTGAATTTGACCTTCCACAGATTATTGATGACCTGGCTGAACTTGATGTCCTCGAGGCGCGCCTAAACGCAAGTCGGCAAATTGAATTTCTCTTGCTCAGTTCATCGGTTAATGAACTATTTTCAAGCCGCAACTAGACGCTTGACCTGCAGCTCATCTCGGCGTTGCTCTGCATTCCAAAGATCGTACTGACTTTGCTGATTGAGCCAGCTTTCCGACGAAGTACCAAAAGCCATGGACAGTCGAACAGCCATTTCAGGACTGATTCCAGCACGTCCATTCAATATGGCACTCAGAGTTTTTCGACTAACACCCAAGGCTTTCGCTGCCTCGGTGACAGAGAGCTCCAGCGGATCAAGGCAGAGCTCTCGAAGAATTTCACCTGGATGTGGTGGATCGTACATCAGCATGCTGCACCTCAATGATAGTCCTCATAATCAACGACCTCGGCATCAACACCTTCAAACCGAAAGGTAACCCGCCAATTCCCACTGACACTGACTGCCCAATAGCCCGATCGATCTCCTTTTAGCTCGTGAAGCCGAAGACCTGGGAGATTCATATCGTTGGGCTGCCTTGCAGCATGAAGACGGCCAAGGATTAACCGGAGTCTTTTCGCGTGCTGGGCCTGGATTTCCGAAGTCTTACCGGTTTCGAAGAAGCGCTTGAGGCCCTTGTGCCTGAAACTCCGTATCATGAATGTAATCGTAACCCATCCCGTTACAGGTTACAACAATTGAGAATAGGCATGAAACTCCCGTCAACGCGAGGCCTTGGCCTTATACATGGCTGAGTCAGCGGCTGAGATTGCGGCCTGAAGAGAACTCTGATCAGTCGTCCGTTCAATGCCGATCGACACGCTGATGGCGGGACCGGTGGTGTTGGCTGTGGCGAGGTCGGCTTTCAGAGTCTTGATCTGCTTGTCCGTAGTGGCACGATCCTGATCGGTGAGAATGGCCAGGAACTCATCTCCGCCCAAGCGGAACAGATCAGCCGCGTCGCCAAAATGAGTGCGCATGCCGCGCGCCACGCGCTTCAAGCACGTATCCCCGACCGTATGCCCCCACCGGTCATTGACCTGTTTGAAGCGGTCGATATCTACATACACCAAGGCAGCCTGAGTCCCAGATCGCAAGCGGTAAGACTCCAGCTTGCGTCGGTTCCACAACCCGGTCAGCGGGTCTTCATCGACCAGTTCTCGGAGGGAACGTTGGGCGGCTTCCAGTTCCAGGTTGCTGTTCTGAATCTCCTGCATCACGCGTTGGGTGACCGACAGCACGCAGGTGATGCCTACGACCAGTTCTGAAATCGAATGGAAGAAGGACACGCGCGTCATGTATGCGGGCACGGCCTCACCCCACTGGCTCGGCAGCAGGACCCAGCCGTGATGGAGGAAGATCACGCCCTCCAGCATCATGATCCCCTGCAGCCAGCGGCCGGGATGGAAATTCGGCTTGAGCAGGAAATGGCCGCCGCCCAACAGCAGAATCGCGCCCACAAGCAGGTACACGAAAATCTGAATCTGCAGCGTATCGGCCACACTGAAGAACAACACCAGCAGCCCAATCGCCGTGACGCCTAGCGCCACCTGGATCACACGCGGCGAGAACACATCCAGACGATTGAGGTGGCGGCCCAGCCCGATGATCAGCAGCACTGCGAACCAGACCTTCGCCCCCGCATAGATCAGGTACAACGCCTTGATGCTGCCTTCCTGCCAATGGTCAACCGCTGCCAGCACCGCAAAGATGCCCAGCAAGGCCAGCAGATTGAAACCCCAGGCCAGCACCCAGAAAAAGACGTCCCGACGTGGATAGCGCACCCACAGGGCAAAGAACACCACCGTGAACACCACCAGAATCGCCACCTGCATGGACACGGCCCAGGTGTTCAGGGCGATATCAATGGCTTGGGCGGTTTCGGCGGTGTTCATGGTCATCTCTTGAGATCATTGTCCTGATCTGGTG
>JBCDLQ010000548.1:0-2279 GCA_039414335.1 Pseudomonadota bacterium
CAACCAGTCGGCTGGCGAAACGCTTACGCCGCTGTTGACCGCTCGAATTGAGCATTACCGAATTCACCATTAGCAATAGTCCGCCCCTTGGCCGTTGGTGCATCGTCTTGCCGATCTCGAGTGCATCGTCTGGGTGGTCCAGAGTACACCGGCTGGAATTCGTGCGCATCACGTGGCGATGAACTCTCAATCGGCCAACGTCAATCTGGAGACATTCTGGAAGCCCCGTGGCAGCTTGCGCCCTCGCTGCGCACGCTCGCCCCAGTAGTTTTCCGTGTCTGACCAGCTCATTCGCAGGTAGCGCTGACCGGCCCAGACCAGGCAGTCCTGGCCCGCAGCGATCGCCAAGGCGCCGGCCACCTTGACGCCTTCCTTGCGCAGCTTCGGCGGAATGTTGATCACTTTGTTGCCCTTGCCGCGCGCCAGCTCCGGCAGTTCCTTGAGGTAATAAGCCAGCAGGTAACCGTCCGTCGTGGCGCAGATCAGCACACCTTCCTCCGCATCAGCAACGGTTGAAATCGGCAACACATCGTGCCCTCCCGGCACATTGAGTACCTTCTTGCCCGCCTTGTTGCGCGAATGCAGGTTTTCCAGCTGGGTGACGAAACCATAGCCGGCATCGGAGGCCAGAATGATCCGGTCTTCCGCCGCACCGATCGCCAGACTCCGGAAGATCGCACCGTCCGGCGGCGAGAACCTACCGGTCAAGGGCTCTCCCAGGCTGCGAGCAGATGGCAGCTCGTGGGCAATCAAGGAATAGCTGCGTCCGGTCGAGTCCAGGAAGCAGGCCAGCTGGGAACTCCGTCCCCGAGCTGAAGCCAGATAGTCATCACCGGCTCGGTAGTTCAAGTCTTCTGCCTTGATCTCATGACCCTTGGCGGCGCGGACCCAGCCGTTTTCGCTCAGCACGACCGTCACCGGCTCTGACGGCACGAGATCGGTTTCCTTGAGCGCCTGTGCAGCCTCTCGCTCGACGATGTTGCAGCGTCTCTCATCGCCATACTTTTCCGCATCGGCCAGAAGCTCATCGCGAATCAGACGGGTCAGTCGAGCCCGGGAACCGAGCAGCTGCTCGAGCTTCTTGCGCTCGGTATCCAGCTCGTCCTTCTCACCCTGAATCTTGAATTCTTCCAGCTTGGCCAGATGGCGCAGCTTCAACTCCAGAATGGCTTCGGCCTGCGTACCGGTCAGCCCGAAACGTTCCATCATCACCGGCTTGGGCTCGTCCTCGGTGCGGATGATGTGGATGACCTCGTCGATATTCAGATAGGCAATCAACAGGCCGTCGAGCACGTGGAGTCGATCCACCACCTGATCCAGGCGATGCTCAAGGCGTCGCGTCACCGTCGCGCGTCGGTAAGCCAGCCATTCCTTGAGTATCGATCTGAGATCACGAACACCGGGGCGTCCGTCGTTTCCGATGACGTTCAGATTGATTCTGATGGATTTCTCAAGGTCGGTCGTCGCAAAGAGATGGTCCATCAACGCACTGATATCGACGCGATTGCTTCTGGGCACAATCACCAGACGCGTTGGATGCTCGTGATCGGATTCATCGCGCAGGTCCGAGACCAGCGGCAGCTTCTTGGCCTGCATCTGGCCCGCAATCTGCTCCAGCACCTTGGCCGGCGAGACCTGATGCGGAAGCGCAGTCACGATGATTTCTTCGCCCTCGCGCTCAAAAACCGCGCGCTGACGAATGTTGCCGTTGCCAGTCTCGTAGATCGCCAGCAGGTCTTCGCGAGCGGTGACGATTTCACCGCCGCCCGGAAAATCAGGCCCCTGAATATGCTCGACCAACTCCTCGACGGTCGATTTCGGCGCCTCAAGTAAGCGCACGCAGGCGCTGACGACCTCGCGCAGGTTGTGGGGCGGGATATCGGTCGCCATCCCGACGGCGATGCCCTGGCCACCGTTGAGCAGCAGGTTCGGCAGGCGCGCCGGCAGCAGTTTCGGTTCCTTCAGCGAACCATCGAAATTCGGCACCCAGTCCACGGTACCCTGCCCCAATTCGGACAGCAGAACGCGCGCGTAGGCCGACAGGCGCGACTCCGTGTAACGCATGGCCGCGAAGGACTTCGGGTCATCCGGCGAACCGAAATTGCCCTGGCCATCGACCAGCGGATAGCGATAGGAAAAGGGCTGGGCCATCAGCACCATGGCCTCGTAGCAGGCCGAATCACCGTGCGGGTGGAACTTGCCGATGACGTCACCGACCGTGCGGGCCGATTTCTTGTGCTTGGAAGCCGCCGAAAGACCCAGTTCACTCATCGCATAAA
>JBCDLQ010000549.1:0-2278 GCA_039414335.1 Pseudomonadota bacterium
CGCACAAGAATGACAGGATCAGTAGGCCATAAGCGATCAACAGCGTTTCCAGCCAGGCCGGTGAGAACAGGAGCTGGGTCAGCGGCAGGGCCAGGAAGGGCACCAGGCCGGCGAAACCGAGCCCGCGGGTCGTCGTGATCCAGTTTGGGGTCGAGGTGTCGTCAGTGGCGGGCATGAGGGGCTCCAGCACCAGGAATCAGCCTGCAGTGTAGTGGCGGCCGCTGCATGATCGTGTCACCGGAATTAAAAAAGCCCCTGACCGGGAGCCGTGGTCAGGGGCCGTGCTACACATTCGAAGCGGTGGAGGGAGTCAGGGCCTTGGAGGGACCGCCTCGAACGCGGGAACAAGTATCAGAGTTGGCGGTGAACCGGCCGTGAACGCTTTTTTGGCATTGTGATTGCGGTCACGAAAATTGTCCGGGGCCACCCGGAACTTTTTTCTGTGACGGTGTTCTCAAGACGCGTGCACTGCTGGGTTACGTTTTCTTGGCACGTTGCGCAAGGTAGGATTGGCAAATCGCACAATGTTGTGGTAGACTTGCCACCAACCTTGGTAAAACCGCAACGTTTTGTCGAGGTCGCAGGGCGCGAAGCGAGGTACATCACTCCGATAGATTGCCCCTCCCCAAAGCGGGGAGGGGTTTTTTTTTGCCCCCAGAAACCCTATCTTTGCCGCGTTAGGCCTTCGGGCCGCCTCTGTTGACACAAGGAATAAGCGAGCATGCAAATCAATTTGCTCAAAGCCAAGATTCATCGGGCCACTGTGACCCAGGTTGAACTGGACTACGAAGGCTCCTGCGCCATTGACGAATCCCTGCTTGAAGCCGCCAATATCAGGGAGTTCGAGCAGATCCACATCTACAACATCACCAGCGGCGAACGCTTCGTGACCTACGCGATTCGGGCCGAACGCGACAGCGGCGTCATCAGCGTCAACGGGGCCGCTGCGCACAAGGCCTCGGTGAACGACCTGGTCATCATTGCGGCCTATGCGGGTATGGATGAGGCCGAGGCGGACAGCTATCAGCCGCGCCTTGTCTATCCCGATGTTGACAATCGCATCCAACGCACGGCCGATACGATTCCGGTTCAGGCGGCCTGATCGGACCATGTGTTGCGAAAAAGCAACACTTTCTCAGCCGCCTCGGCCATGACCGCTGGCGGCTCGTCAGGCTGGGTGCTGGATACTTCGCGTATTGCATTCGGCGTTGACGACCGAAATCAACTCGAACGGCTCCTGAAGGACCGTTCCCTAGGCTCAGCCGTCCTATCGCTGTTCGAGGGCGCCACGGTCAACACCACGGAACGGCAGCCCGCGCTCCACATGGCCCTGCGTGCGGCTGATCCATCGACCTGGCCGGGTCAGGACAGCGATGTCTCTGTCCTCGAGCAACGAGATCGTTTCCTGGGCCTGGCTGACGAACTGCATTCGGGCCGTTCTGGCCTGCGTGATCTGATTCATGTAGGAATGGGTGGATCCGATCTTGGTCCCAGACTGCTGGCGGATGCGCTGGGTGATCCAGCTTCGGCGGTTCGCGTCCATTTCCTGTCCACGTTGAACCATCGGCGGCTGGAGGCCCTGCTCAATCGCCTTGATCCGGCCACGACGGGGCTGGTGATCGCTTCCAAATCGTTTTCCACTGAGGAGACGCTGCTCCAGGCCCGAGCCGTCAAGGACTGGCTGGGCCGCCATTTTCAGGCCCAATCCTGGGCGGCCACGGCCAATAGGTCGCGGGCGCAAGCCTTCCGTATCGAAAACGACCATGTTCTGTCCTTTCCGACCTGGGTCGGCGGACGCTTCTCCTTGTGGTCGTCGGTGGGCATCAGCGCGGCGGCGGCGATGGGGCGAGAGCCGTTCGAACGGTTGCTGGCGGGAGCAGCGGCTGCCGATAGGGCTTTCTTTCAATCCAGCCAGGCGGGTGAGTTCGTGCACCTCAGTCACGACCTGGCCCTGCTGATCCATCACCTGCAGCGGGGGCTGAATCTGCCCACGTTGGGTGTAGTGGCCTACGACCCCCGGCTGGGTCTGCTCGGCGACTACCTGCAGCAGTTGATCATGGAAAGTCTGGGCAAGGGCGTCGACTTGGCCGACGAGCCGCTCGATGAGCCTGCAGCGCCGCTGGTGTTCGGCGCTCGGGGCACGGATGGCCAGCACGCGCTGTTCCAGGCCTTCCATCAGGGCCTGGATCATCACCCTCTCATCCTGGTGGGCAGCCTGAACGACGACACGGTCGATCCTGACTGGCAGCGTACGCAGCTGGCCAATCTGTTGGGCCAG
>JBCDLQ010000550.1:0-2269 GCA_039414335.1 Pseudomonadota bacterium
CCGGCGGATTGTCCGACCTACATCGGTCGCATCATCCGGGCTGTGGATGCCAACGCCGCAACGCCTCTATGGATGGTCGAAGCCCTGCGACGCAGCGGTATTCGCAGCATCAGCCCCGTCGTGGATGTCACCAACTATGTCCTGCTCGAGCTGGGCCAGCCGATGCATGCCTTCGACCTGTCACGCGTTGCTGGTGGAATCAAGGTCCGACGCGCCAACGCCGGTGAAAGCATGACGCTGCTCGACGGCCGTGAAGTCGAGCTCGAAGACGACATGCTGTTGATTACGGACCATGCAAAGCCGCAGGCCCTGGCAGGCATCATGGGCGGCGAGGGCTCCATGGTGGACGAGAACACGACCGATATCCTGCTGGAATCGGCCTGGTTCAATCCAACGACCATCGTGGGGCGCGCCCGTCGATTCGGCCTGGCAACGGAATCCTCCCATCGCTTCGAGCGCGGTGTCGATCCGGAACTGCAACGCAAGGCCTGTGAGCGCGCCACAGCGCTGATTCTGGACATCTGTGGGGGTCAGCCGGGGCCCGTCGTCGAGGCAGTCAGTGCAGATCATCTTCCGACATCGCAGCCGGTCGAACTTCGTGAAGACCATCTCAATCGCCTGCTGGGTACGGAACTCACGATTGCCGAGGCCGGTGACCTGTTGGCGCGTTTGGGTATGGTCATCAATATCGAGGGGCAAACCCTGACCGCGACAGCGCCCAGCGCTCGCCGCGATATCGAGATTGAGGCGGACCTGATCGAGGAAGTGGCACGCGTCTTTGGTTACGACGAGCTACCCGTCCGTCGACCGGGTGGTGGCTTGAGCCTTGAGGTCGAGTCCGAGTCTTCTCTGCCTGAAGTGCGCATCCGAAACCAGTTCGCGGCCCGTGGCTTCCAGGAAATTCTCACCTGGAGCTTTGTTGCCGAGGACGAGCTGAAACAGCTCGGAATGGCAGAAGGCGCGCAACCCTTGGCGAATCCGCTCAGCCGCGACATGGCGGTCCTCCGGACGACGCTGCTGCCCGGCTTGCTGAACACCGCCGGCAGAGCACTACGTCGTCAGCACAGCGATATACGCCTGTTCGAGGTCGGTCACTGCTTCCGCCAGAACGAAAGCGGATTCATCGAGCGTCAGCGACTGGGTCTTTTGATGACCGGAGATCGGCGAGCCGAGCATTTCAGCGGCAAGTCACCGGAGTTGGATTTCTACGATCTGAAGGGCGAAGTCGAGCATTTCCTTCAGGCCAATGCGATCGATGGTGTGCTGGGTTTCGAACCGTCAAAACGACCATTTCTGCACCCGGGCCAGTCGGCCGAGATTCTGCTCGACGGTGAGTCTGTCGGCTGGATGGGCCAACTGCACCCGGCATTGATCGAGTCTCTGGACTGGTCGCAGCGCGCTTTCGTCGCTGAGCTGGATCACGACAGAATCCGGCGACGCCAGCTCCCTCAAGCCCATGAACTGTCGAGAATGCCGGCCGTTCGCCGTGACCTGTCCCTGGTGGTCCATAACCGTGTCCCCGCAGCGGGCCTGATTGACTGCATTCGCGAGTTGGGTGGTGAACTCATCGAAAAGTGCGTGATTTTTGACCAGTATCGCGGCCCGGGAGTCGAAAAAGACTGCAGAAGTGTGTCTATAGGCTTGATTATTCGTGATGTTTCGCGCACTCTTACGGACTCGGACGTCGACCAGCTCACGGAGAAAGTGCTGCAGGGTCTTGCCGATAGATACGATGCAAAATTGAGAGGGTAAGGGGATGTCACTCACCAAAGCGAACCTGGCAGCCACGCTGTTCGACGAAGTCGGACTTAACAAGCGTGAGGCCAAGGAGTTCGTTGACGCCTGGTTCGAAGCGATCAGGGAAGCGCTGGAGGGCGGCGACCACGTGAAGCTGTCCGGATTCGGCAATTTCCAGCTTCGGGACAAGAATCAGCGTCCGGGTCGCAATCCGAAAACGGGCGAGGAGATTCCGATCTCTGCTCGCCGAGTCGTGACATTCAAGCCGGGTCAGAAATTGAGAGCGAGGGTAGAAGCGTATGCTGGATCCGGGGAGTAATCAGGAACTTCCACCGATTCCCGCCAAGCGTTATTTCACGATTGGCGAAGTCAGCGAACTGTGCGCGGTCAAACCCCACGTTCTGCGCTATTGGGAACAGGAGTTCCCGCAACTCAAGCCGGTGAAACGTCGGGGCAACCGTCGTTACTACCAGCGTCATGACGTCCTGATGATTCGTCAGATTCGCAGCCTGCTCCACGAGCAGGGCTTCAC
>JBCDLQ010000551.1:0-2268 GCA_039414335.1 Pseudomonadota bacterium
AATGCGTGGCGCCGCCGTCGAATATGCGCGCCTGGTATCTTCATTCGCCAGCCGGCCGGCCTTGAGTTTGCACATGGAAGCCAGTGTAGTCATGTCTTCGCCGGCACAATGCTGCTCCACCGCCGAATAAGACAAAGCGCGCAAGGCTTCGATCTCTGTCTGCAACTCGGCAAGGCGGTAGTGGACCACCTGATTGTCGAGAATTGATTTGCCGAAGGCTTTGCGATCGCGCGTGTAGGCAACGGTCTCGTCGATACACGCTTCCATGAACTTCAGAAGTACCAGCGCGCAGTAGATGCGCTCCTCCTGGAACTGCTCCATCTGATAGACAAAGCCCATGCCTTCGTCGCCGATGCGATAGCGCTGCGGTACCCGCACGTCGTCGAAAAACACCTGGGCCGTGTCCGATGCACGCAGACCCATCTTCTCGAGCTTTGGCCCGACGCTCACGCCGGGCGTTGTTGCGGGCACGATAATCAGTGATTTGTTCCGGTGCGGTTTGCCGTCACTGGTATTGACCAACACGCAGAAAAAATCGGCCTGGGGCGCATTGGTAATCCACATCTTGGTGCCATTGATGACGTAGTCGTCGCCGTCCTTGCGGGCTGAGGTTTTCAGCGCCGCCACGTCTGAACCGGCAACCGATTCGCTGACGGCGATACTCGTCACCAGATCCCCTGCAATGGCCGGTACGAGAAACTCCCGACACAGCTCGTCGCCGCCGCGAAGGGCCAGGGCAGGCGTTGACATCATGGTGTGAACACCCAGCAGCAGCGGTGAACTACCGTGGTGCGCTGCTCCCAGTTCCTCTGCAAACACGGCCTGATAGCTGAAATCCAGCCCCAGTCCGCCGTAGCTTTCCGGTTTGTTGATACCCAGAAGGCCCAAATCGCCGGCTTTCTTCATTAGTTCGTGGCAGGGCAGGGTCTGGGCGCCTTCCCACTCATCGATATGAGGATTCAATTCCTCGCGGACGAATCGGCTGACGGTCCGTCGAAGCGCCTGATGCTGATCAGTGAATTTCACGGCGACTCCCTGTGTTGAGGGTCAATCGGCGATAGCGTTCAACCCCCATTGGCACCTCCGGCTTTCTGAGGCTCCGCTGCCGACGCGGCGATTTCCAGAACCAGGGCGCCGGCAGCGATCTGTTCGCCTTCGGTGCCGTGGATCGCGGAAACCGTGCCGTCGATGGACGCTGTCAGGCGATGCTCCATCTTCATAGCTTCCATGACCGCCAGTTCATCACCGATGCTCACCGGGTCACCGACTGCGACACGGATGGCGAGTACATTGCCGTGCATGGGCGCGAGCACCGATCCCGACCCGGCGCCGGCGCGTTCGGCCGCACTGAATGCCAGTTCGTTGATGAGCGTGAAATCCCGGCCGCGCCACTGAAAACTGATAGCACCCCGTGCATGGGTCGCCGACGCGACGTTGCACTGAACGCCATCGAGATCGATGCGAAGGCTTCCCATGGCTGCGCGCTCCAGGATCCGAACGTCGAATTGTCGCTCGCCGATATCGACGGCATAACGATCTTCGCCCCGTGCCTGTACGCGCACCTGGCACAGTTCATCACCGTCGTTGTAAGCGTAGGTCGACGGCTGTGCCCGGGCGCCGGTGAACGCACTGTCATCGCGGATGCGGCGGACGAGTGAGTGAGACTCGGCTTCCAGACTCTGTAGAACAGCAGCCAGGGCAAAGTCTTCTGCAGCTGGCGTCGGCGATGACACGCCATCGGGAAACTGCTCCTCGATGAACGCGGTCGTCGCGAGGCCGTCGGCGAAGGCCGCGCGTTCGAGAACATCGATGAGAAATTGCCGGTTCGAGTCCAGACCGAAGATTACCGTGTCGCGCAGGGCCTTGAGCAGACGGCGCCGCGCTGTTTGACGATCGCCACCGCTGGCGATGATCTTGGCGATCATGGGGTCGTAGAACGGTGAGACTTCAAGCCCGGGCCGCAGGCCGTGATCGACGCGAATCCCCTCCCCCGCGGGCGGAATCCACGTCGATGCGGTGCCACTGGCCGGCAGGAATCCGTTCACCGTGTCTTCGGCATACAGCCGCACTTCGATAGCGTGTCCGCGTAGTTCGACATGCTCCTGGGCAACAGGCAAGGCCTCGCCGCGGGCCACCTGCAGCTGCAGGTCCACAAGATCCAGTCCTGTCACCAGCTCCGTGACCGGATGTTCTACCTGCAGCCGCGTATTCATTTCCAGAAAATAGAACACGCCGTCACCGTCGAGGAGGAACTCCACCGTCCCCGCG
>JBCDLQ010000552.1:0-2267 GCA_039414335.1 Pseudomonadota bacterium
ACGCACTCGCCGGCGTTGTGGCGCTGACCACTAAGGATCCGGCCGACTGGCTGGCCGACAGCCCCGTTGACTACACATTGCGCACTCGCGCGGGCTACTACAGCGCGGACGAAGGCTGGGTGGCTTCTGGCACCCTGGCGGGCCGATCAGACCGGTTCTCTGGTTCTCTCCAGTGGGTTGAGCGACGAGGCAATGAGCTCGACAATCAGGGCAGCAACGGCGGTACTGGTGCAGAGAGAACCAACCCGAATCCCCACGACTATGAAGGCCGCAACGTCCTGGCTAAGATCCTCCTGGATGAAGGCAGCGATCTGCAGTGGCGACTGACTTACGAACAGAACGAAACCGACAGTGAAACCGATGTACTGAGCCTGGTACGGACGCGAGACTTTACCGCAGCCTTCGGGTTTCCCTTCGTGATTGATACGACCTCGTTGACCGGCGATGACCGGGCAGAGCGACAGCGCATCAGCATTGATCTTCTGGCACGTCAGCCTGGTTGGGCAGACAACTTCAGCTGGAACGTTTATTACCAGACCAGCGAGACTGAACAAGTCACCTTCGAAACGCGCACCACCTTGCAGGGAGGGCCGCCGGCAGTGCCCGATACGCGATTCCGTCGCGCCTTCTTTGAACAAAGCGTGCTGGGCACCGAGTTGACGGGTCGCTGGACCTTTAATACGGGTCGTGTTGGACATGATCTGGTGGCAGGGATCGAAGTCTTCGAGACCGACACGGAGCAGCTTCGTGACGGCCAGTTGACCAATCTCTTGACCGGTGAAGTCTCCAATGTGCTTTCACCGGACACCTTCCCTGTTCGAGATTTTCCGAAAAGCACGACGCTCGAAGCCGGCTTCTACGTTGAGGATCGAATTCGTATCAATGACCGATTCCGGCTGATTCCCAGCGTTCGCGTTGACTATTACGATCTGGACCCTTCACCCGATGCGATCTTCCTTGAAGACAACCCGGGGATCGTTCCGACATCGATCGATGACACCAGCGTGACTCCGAGACTGGGTGCCATCTATAGCATCACCGATTCGACGGACGTGTTCGCTCAGTACGCGAGAGGTTTCCGTGCACCGCCCTACAATGATGTCAATGTCGGTTTCACCAACCTTCAGTTTGGCTACACTGCGATTCCCAATCCGGATCTCAAGCCGGAAGAATCGCAGTGCTGGGAGCTGGGTCTCCGCACGCGCGGCCAGTGGGGTGCCTTTGATGTGACCGCCTACCGCAACGACTACGACGACTTTATCGAAAGCTTCGTCAGCCTGGGAGTTGATCCCATGACTGGCCTGCTGGTCTTCCAGTCGCGGAATTTCACGGATGTCCGCATCGAGGGTATCGAAGCCGGTGCGACCGTTGATCTGGGCAACCTGACCAACCTGATGGAGGACTGGCAGCTGCGCGCTTCTGTGGCCTACTCCGAAGGCGACGACCGTTCTGCTGACGTTGCTCTGTCAAGCATCGAACCGCTGACCGCCGTGGTCGGTTTGCAGTGGTTCCCGACCTGGGCACCTGTGGACCTGGAAGTGGTCGCCACGGCGGTGGCGGGCAAGGACGACCTGGACGACCCCAATGCTTTCCGCTCGCCAGGCTATGTCAACTTCGACGTGCTTGCGGGTTGGCAGATCAACGATTCTCTGAGCTTGCGCGCAGGATTGTTCAACGTGACCGACCGTAAATACTGGTCTTGGTCCAACGTCCGCGGTCGCGCTGCCGACAGCCCCAGCCTCGACCGATTTACGTCACCCGGTTTCAACGCCGGCGTGAATCTGACCTGGCAGCTCTGACAGGAGCTACTTTTCGACCAGCGCCCCGGACCTCTCCTCAAGTGTTCGACTCTCCTCAAGCATTGTCCGGGGCGTTTCTATTTCTTAGACTGTTGCGATGACCAGAAAAATTTCGTTACTGACACTCGTCGCTTGCTTCTTCATCAGCTCCCTGGCCTGTGCGTATGACGCGGGCGACAGCGAAGGCGTGAGCTATCTGTTTGCCTGGCCTTTCATCGAAACCGATGGCATGAGCCCCCGCGGCGGTACCACCCGGGCGCCGATCCCCGAACCGGTCAATGACGTGAGCGCTGCATGGATGGCCCTGCAGGAACCGGGTCTGACCGCGCAGGAGCGCGACCGGCGGGCCATTCTGGCAATGGCTGGCGAGTACCGCGTCAGCTTTGATTTTCTGGAAACGGTGGGTTTTGAACCCGGATTCGAGCCGGCCAAGCCCTATCGATCCTGGGGCACGGAATTCGTTGAAGT
>JBCDLQ010000553.1:0-2266 GCA_039414335.1 Pseudomonadota bacterium
ACGAGATCAGCGAAATCGACCAGCCCTGCTGGTCGGTCGAGCATTCGCCTGGCGGCCAGCAGCGCGCCCTTGGCGAAAACCTCACGCCGATTCGCTCGATGGGTCAATTCCAGGCGCTCGCCGTCTCCGAGAAAATAGACCGTGTGTTCGCCCACCACGTCTCCGCCGCGAACCGACTGGTAGCCGATCTCGTCGACCGAACGCGGAATCCGGTGCCGAGTTCTGTCAAACACCGCATTGTCATCCGCATCTTGATTGCGCGCTCTCGCCAGCGTAGCGCCCAGCGCCAGCGCCGTACCCGACGGCGCGTCCAGCTTTCGGCGATGGTGAATTTCGCTAATCTCGACATCGAAGTCCTCACCCAGGGTCCGAGCAGCGCGCTCGGCCAGGCGCATCATCAGATTGACACCGAGGCTGAAGTTGGCGGCCTGACAGATCGCAATGTCGTCAGCGGCCTTCAGAATATGACCTGCCAGCTCAGCGGGCAGCCCGGTGGTGCCGATCACCATGGGAATGCGCCGCCGGTGAGCGAAGGCCAACACCTTCTCCAGCAGCACGGCATGGGAGAAGTCGATGATGACATCGGCTTCCACATCGGGTTCGAAGAAGTGATCGCGCGCAGCCGTTCCGGCCAGCCTGACGTGTTCGTCTCGATCGATGTAGGCCATCAGGGCCCGGCCCGTGGTACCGGTGGCACCACTCAGTAGGACTTCAATGCTCATGGGCCAAGGATAGCCCAGGCCTTCAGATCATCCCAGCCCCATGCGATCGAAGAAGTTCTTGACCTTGTCCGTCCAGCTGCTGGCCTGTGGATTGTGGTCGCCGCTTTCACCGAAGGAGTCATGGAACTGCTTTAGCAGATCCTTCTGCTCACGGGTCAGGTTGACGGGCGTCTCCACGACCACTCGGCACAGGAGATCTCCCGCCGAGCGGCTGCGCACAGACTGCACACCCTTGCCGCGCAAGCGAAACATCTTGCCTGATTGTGTTTCCGTCGGGATTTTCAGCATCACTGAGCCATCAAGCGTCGGAACCTTCATCTGGCCGCCGAGAGCGGCAGTCGTAATGGGGATCGGCACTTCGCAGAACAGATCGTCGCCGTCGCGCTGGAACAGCTGATGAGGTCGAATCTGGACATCGACGTAGAGGTCACCGGCCTGGCCACCCTGCATGCCGGCGCCACCTTCCCCGGTCAGGCGGATGCGATCACCCTCATCAACGCCAGCCGGGATCTTGACCTGAAGCGTGCGGGTTTCGCGGACTTGGCCAGAACCCTGACAGTCGTTGCAGGGGTCGGAGACTCGTCGACCCTGACCGCCGCAGGACGGGCAGGTCTGCTGGACGGAGAAAATACCCTGCTGCATTCGGACCTGGCCCTGACCGCCACAGGTAGAGCAGACATCCATCTGCCCATCCTTCGAGCCGGAGCCGTCGCAGGTCTGGCAACGGCCCACGGTGGGAATACGGATTTCCTTGTCGATGCCGGCAACGGCTTCTTCAAGATCCATTTCCAGCGTGTAGCGCAGATCCTGCCCCCGGCGTGACTGACTCTGGGAGCGACGACGCCCGCCGCCGAAGATATCTCCGAAGATGTCGCCGAAGATATCGTTCATGTCGCCGAATCCGGCACCACCGCCACCGCCGCCCATGCCATTGACACCGTCAGGGCCAAATCGGTCGTAGGCTGCTCGCTTCTGCTCGTCCTTCAGGACGTCATAGGCGATCTGGACTTCCTTGAACTTTTCCTGGGCCGCATCATCATCGGGATTCCGATCCGGGTGATACTTCATGGCCAGGCGGCGATAAGCCTTCTTGAGTTCAGCAGCGTCGGCATCTCGCGCAACGCCCAGTGTGTCGTAATAATCTGCCGGCATGGAGCTGGGCCTGATGGGTTGGTGGGTCTGTTGTTATGGGGTTCTAGGCAGCGGAGACGGAAAAGCCGGGTCAGTGCCCGGCTTGTCCGTGACTCAAGGCTGTCTCGACACCTTACTTCTTGTCGTCGTCGACTTCAGTGTATTCGGCGTCGACCACGTCTTCGGCAGCGTCAGACGGAGCATCCGCTTGCTCAGCAGCGTCGCCGTCGACACCGGCTTCGGCCTGCGCCTTTTCAGCCGCTTTCTGATACAGCTCCGTGCCGGCCTGCTGGAGTTCATTGACCGCATTGTCAATGGCCTCCTTGTCGTCGCCCTTGATCGCTTCGTCTACCTTGGCCAGCGCGTCTTCGATCTTCTGCTTGACCTCTGCATCGAGATCTTCAGCATGGTCG
>JBCDLQ010000554.1:0-2250 GCA_039414335.1 Pseudomonadota bacterium
AGAGCGGACGCTTGCCCAGGAGTCGCTCATTCCAGCCGAACGCTTCGATCTCAATCTGCGTGGCCTGATGGGCGTCGTGTCTCTTGATGGACTGCAGCCTGGACTTCATACACTCGAACTGGTCTGGAATGAGGGCGGTGACGCGACGCAGCTCGACGATCGCTACGACGTCGAGGAATTGCGCTACAACATTCCCTTCGTCTTCTCGCCAGCCTACGAGATCGCACTCGACCATGAAGCGATGGCCCCGGCCGAGACCAGCCCCTGACTCTGCCTGCCCACCATCGAAACTGGCTGGCTGAGACCTTCGATCAGCT
Organism: Pseudomonadota bacterium; assembly: GCA_039414335.1. Lineage (GTDB taxonomy): Bacteria > Pseudomonadota > Gammaproteobacteria > Xanthomonadales > Wenzhouxiangellaceae > Wenzhouxiangella. The sequence goes on from JBCDLQ010000554.1 coordinate 318, forward strand.
GGCCGTTGACCGCATCGCTGAACAACACCTGGCCTGGTTGCTTCGACATGGCAAGCACACGCAGTGGCAGGCCGTGATCGATGCGCTGCCCGATACCGATCCGGGGTGGCGGATGGACGACGGACGGCTGATCGCTGGCGCGCCCGTTGCCGATGCAAAGGCTCTCACCGACCAGCTCAAAGAACTGATTCCCTGGCGCAAGGGGCCCCTGACCCTCGGCGGTGTCGCTATCGATACGGAGTGGCGATCGGACTGGAAGTGGGCGCGAATCGCTCCCCATGTGAATCTGCAGGACGAACGCGTACTCGATGTCGGCGCCGGCAACGGTTGCTTCGGCTGGGCCATGCTGGATGCCGGCGCGGCCAGTGTGATCGGTTGCGACCCGACCCAGCTGTTCATCCATCAGCATCAGGCCATCAGCCACTTCACGGGACCAGCGCCCAACCTGCTGCTGGCCGCAACGCTGGAAGATCTTGATCCAGCCCTGGACGACTTCGACACCGTATGCTCCTTCGGCGTGCTCTATCACAGGCGCGATCATCTTGATCATCTGCACCGGCTGGCTCGGCGGCTCAAGTCAGATGGTCGACTGGTACTGGAAACGCTGATCCTTCCGGGCGATGACAATGGGCAGCTGGATTCCCCACCGCGCTACGCCAACATGCGCAACGTCCACGCCCTGCCTACAACAGCACGCTTGCTGCAGTGGATGGAGCAGGCCGGCTACGAAGACTGCCGATGCGTGGATATCACGGCGACGACGACCGAAGAGCAGCGGCAAACGGAATGGATGCCATTCTATTCCTTGAGAGAGGCGTTGGATCCGACAGATCCAGCGCTGACGATTGAAGGCCTGCCCGCGCCCCTGCGCGTTATCGTTGTCGCTCGCTGTCCAGGAAAAGACTGATCACGAAGAAGAGCACGAAGGACACGAAGCATCTTTCAATACGGCTTCGTGCCCTTCGTGCGACCTTCGTGTCTCTTCGTGTCTCTTCGTGTTCTGGCTTTCCGGCTCTCGATGCGCCAACAAGCCGGGTCTTTCCTTTTTAGATCACACCCATCAGGCTGGCCAGCACCACCAGGATCATCGCCGGCGTGACGATTCGCGTCAGCCACAACCAAGCGGAGTAGGCCCACGTGGGCATCTTGTCGCCCAACTCTTCTCGCGTGATCTGCTTTGACAGCACCCAACCGGCAAAAACCGCCGTCAGCAGTCCGCCCACAGGCAACATGACGTTATTGGTGACATAGTCAATCGAATCCATGACGTTGCGGCCTCCGAAAGTGATTTCGGACCAGATGTTGAAGCCAAAGACGCTGGCCAAGCCCAGGATCCAGGCGAGGCCGGCGACCATCAGGGCGGCGCTGCGCCGAGACAGATTCGTTGCCTCAACGATATAGGCGGTTGCCGGTTCCATCAATGAGATGGAACTGGTCCAGGCCGCAACGGACAAGAGCAGGAAGAAGGCCATACCGTAGGCAATGCCAAACGGCATATCCGCAAAAGCCAAAGGCAGAGACTGGAAAATCAGACCGGGTCCGCCACCGGAAGGCGTCATACCCAATGAGATGACAATCGGGAAGATGGCCAGACCGGCGATCAGGGCCACCATCGTGTCGGCGATCGCCACCGTGACACCGACGCGCGGCACGCTGACGTCCGAGGGCAAATAGGCACCGTAGGTCATGATGGCGCACATGCCCAGGCTGAGCGTAAAGAAAGCCTGGCCCATGGCCGTGACGATCATGCCGCCAGAAACCTTCGACCAGTCTGGGTTGAACAGGAAGCCCACGCCTTCCCCGAAGTTGCCGGTGCTGATCGCGTAGGCCAGAAGAATCAGCAGCAGGATGAACAGCACGGGCATGAGGATGCTGACAGCTCGCTCAAGACCTTTCTCGACGCCGAGAGCAACCACGCCGACGGTCATCACCA
>JBCDLQ010000555.1:0-2243 GCA_039414335.1 Pseudomonadota bacterium
GTCTTCAGTCAGGACGACATGGGCGACATGGTCTTCGAGCGCTCCGAGCTGCTGCCTGATGACCTGCTGGCCAATGGTGTTGCGATCGACGCTTTTGGTTAAACGGTTCATGTCCTTGCCAGCTCCAGCGACGCTTCCGGTGGTAGTGAGCCTAACCGCAGTCTGGTCATCACTTACAGCGCAGCGCCAAGAGGCGGTTGTGAAGGTGTTCGTCCCGGAGATGTGATCACCGGTGACATCTCTGACCTCGCCCTGGATCTGCCCGTTGGCAAGCGCGTCACGATCGTCGTCGATGCGGGTCTCAATGCGGGGATCACCGAAACCGAAATCGACAACGTGGCGTCGCTAGTCGATTCGGCCATGGCGACACAAACCGACGATGCGACGATCCAGATTCTCAACGCGACCGACGTGTCCGTCGAAATGACGGCGCCCGGGCAGCGGGCTATTCCGGGTACGGAATTTGCCTACACCATCGAAGTGGTCAACGAGGGCCCAGGCAATCTGAGCGGTCTTGCGATTCTGTCCGAGCCGCCGATTTTTGGCGGCATGAATACCGCTGGATTTGTCAGCGGCAGTCTGGAATGGCAGTGCCAGGCGACCGGTAATGCATGCTGTACTTCCGGTGGAACGCCGGCCCAGTGCGGTCAGATTCAGCCGACGCCCTTCGTCTCCGGTCCCCTGGTCGGTGGTGCGGGCCAGCCGAACGGCCATCTTGTCGACATGCCGTCGGATTCCACGCTGACCTTTACCTTGCGTGGCACGCTGGACGCCAACTCCGTTCCGGCCTCGACGTTGACCAGCGATGTCGCAATGACCATGCCGGACCCAATCTTGCCGTTCCAACAGAGTGACCTGACTGATTCCCTGGCGGTCACGATCGAATCTCAGGCCGATCTGTATGTGATCAAGGAGAGTCTGGGCGTGGTGGCGAACACCGATCCTCCGGTGATTGAATATCTCATTACCGTGGGTAACTCCGGGCCCTCCAATGTTGCGGGTCTTACCTTGGCAGACCCACTCAATGAAGTCGGTAATCCGGTCTTCGACCTGGCCTCAAGCAACTGGACCTGTCAGGTGACAGACGGTGGAGTTGATGCGTCTCAGTCCTGCTGCAGCTACTCGGGCTCAGCCTGTGCGGCCACCAATATCACCAGCCCGGTCACGGGGGCCATCGATCAGGACATGGCGTTGGCTTCCGGCGCCGAAGCGCAGTTCAGTCTGTTTGCCCCGGTCAGTGCCGTGGGCGTGGCCACTGTGCAGAACACGGCGACCGTTTCTGCGCCCACGGGCGTCACGGATGATGACGCGACGAATGACGAAAGCACTGCACAGGCGCGACTGCTGTCGACGGCCAATCTGGGTCTGACCAAGCAGATTCTTGGCGGAACCACCCAGACGCCGGGCGAGCAGGTTCAGTTCGTCATCAACCTCGAAAGCGAAGGGCCGGACGACGTTCCGGTGATCGTCGGTGATCTGCTGCCAGATGGACTGGACAACGTCACCTGGACCTGTGAGGCCACGACGCCGATTCCGGGTGATTTGAGCTATGACTTCAATATCCCCGTATCACCGGATGTCATCCAGCCGATTGATGTGGTCACTTCGGCCGATGGTCGCCACGTGTACATGCTGGGCGCGGGTGGAGAGTTCGCCGCCGATCAGGTCTCTCCCGCTTCCCTGATTGCCTTCGAGCGGAACGTGATCCCGGGTCCGGCATTCGGTCAGCTGGTCGAGATCGATCTGGAAGTCGACGGGGTCAATGACGACGACGATTCGGGTCTCGCTGTCGAATTCCTCGCCGATGCTCGAGCACTGACCATCAGTCCTGACCAGCGACATATCTACGTGGCGAGTGGCACGCCAGGCGCGGTCGTAGTCTTCCGCCGCGACGTTGTCAGCCAGTCCGAAACCTTCGGTCACCTGACCTTTGTCGAGGCCCGTGAGAGCGGATCGGACCAGCCCGGAGACCTGGTGACGCCGGTCACCGGCATGGGCGGCGCTTCCGATGTCCGAGTCAGTCACGATGGTGGACATGTCTACGTGGCGGCGCGAGAAGAAAATGCGGTCGCCATCTTCCGCCGCGATTCCGGTACCGGCGTCCTGTCCTTCCAGGGCAAGGTGGAAGGTCCGTTGGGATTGTTTGATCCGAATTCGCCCGATCCGATGAATCCGGACCTGCTCGACGAAGATGACGTCGCTTTCCGCGGCGCACTGGCCATTGATATCCCGCCGGAAGACGA
>JBCDLQ010000556.1:0-2230 GCA_039414335.1 Pseudomonadota bacterium
ATCAGAGCATTGGTGTTGGCTGGGTTGCCGACCACCAGGACCTTGACGTCACGACTGGACACTGCATTCAGCGCCTGTCCCTGAGGGCCGAAGATCTTGCCGTTCTCACTCAGCAGATCCGCGCGTTCCATACCCGGACCGCGCGGCTTGGCGCCGACGAGAATCGCGTAGTCGGCGTCCTTGAAGCCGACTTCCAGGTCGGCCGTGGCTTCTACGCCGGCCAGCAGCGGGAAGGCAGCGTCATCGAGCTCCATCACCACGCCCTTGAGCGCGTCCAGCGCTGGAGCGATTTCGATCAGCTGGAGAATGACCGGCTGGTCCGGTCCGAGCAGGTCGCCAGAGGCAATTCGAAAGCAGAGTTGGTAGCCGATCTGACCGGCCGCGCCGGTAATGGCAACGCGCTTGGGTTGGTTCATGATGGAAGACTCCATGAAAACAGGTTGGACAATTCCCGTATTTTAACCGCTGAAGGAGGGCCATAGCGCGCCGGAAGCTGCATCTTTGGTCGTAGGCCAGGGCGTTGCACGGTGTAGAGTGTCAGTCTGTGGTCACCTTTGGATTCTTCATTGAACAGTCTGATTCTTTCCGTCCTGTTGTCGCTGTCTTCAACTCTGGAAATCGACCTGCCGGGCGATCCCGCGCGGGACTTCTGGAACCATCTGTCCAGCCTTTGCGGTCAAGCGTTTGAGGGTGAACTCATCACGCACCCAGAAGGCGAAACCGGTTTTGTCAATCAGCGACTGGTGATTCATGTCAGGGATTGCCATGAAGACTGGATCCGTATTCCCTTTTCTGTTGGCGAAGACCGATCACGGACCTGGTTGTTGACGCGACGCGAAGATCGCATCGAGCTCATGCATGTTCATCGTCACGAGGATGGCACGCCCGATGAGGTGTCGATGTATGGAGGGCAGGCCACCAACCAGGGACGGGCGACGGCGCAGTATTTTCCCGCTGATGAACAAACCCGGCAGGTCATCGAGGCCGCCTTCTCGAACGTCTGGGTCATCGAGATCGAGCCCGAGCAGACCTTGAGCTACGGCCTCTGGCGCTTGGGGACACCGCGTGTTTTCAGGATTGACTTCGATCTGACCCGTTCCGTCGAACCGCCGCCGCCACCCTGGGGTTGGATCGACTAGGGACTGGCGTTCGTCCCCGGCTTCGACACCGTCAACCAGTGCATGCTGAACAGCCCTTCCGGATCGGTCCAGGTCTGGGTCGCTGTCAAGCCGGCTGAAACGGCCAGCGATCTGAAGCCGTCGATCGAATACTTGTGGCTGTTTTCCGTATGAATGCTCTCACCCTGGCGGAAAGCGAAGCGATGATTGCCGATTTCGATCGTCGTATCGCGCTGCGCCAACAGATGCATTTCGATCCGATTTTGTTCCTCGTTGAAGCGGGCTTCGTGAGCAAAGGCATCGAGTTCAATCCGCGCATCCAGTTCCCTGACCATGCGCTCGAGGAGGTTGAGGTTGAACTGTGCCGTGATGCCCTCGCTGTCATCGTAGGCTCGGACCAGTCGCTCGGTTGGTTTGAGCAAATCCACGCCAATCAGAACGCCGCCCTGATCGCCGATGACACTGAGCAGGCGGGCGAGAAAGTGACGCGCCTCTTCATGGTCGAAATTGCTGATGGTGGAACCGGGGAAATAGATTACGCGCCGACGGGCCGGCGGTTCCAGCAGCAGTTCCTCATCATCGATGGCTTGCGTGTAATCGGCGCGTAGCGGTCGAATTTCCAGATCCGGGAATTGCCGCCGCAGCAGCGTCTCCGATTCATTGAGTGCCGACGCCGAGATTTCGATGGGCGTATAAGCCCGTGGCTGGTTCAGGCTGGCCAGCAGCTTGCGGGTCTTGATGCCGGCGCCGGATCCGAATTCAATGACATGCGCATCGGGGCCGATCAGGAGACTGATCTCATCCAGATACAGATCATGCAGGGCCAGATCGGCTCGGGTGATATAGTAGTCCTGCGTCTGGCAGATCGCTTCAAAGAGGGCCGAGCCCCGCTGATCGTAGAGATACTTGCAGGGAAGAGCGGGACGAGAAGCGGCCAGACCCTGCAATACGTCGTTCAGAAATGACTCTGCTTCACTCATGCGGCGTCACGCGCCAGTCTGATACCGCTGAACTGCCATCGGTCCGGTGGGTAGAAGAAGTTTCGATAGCTGGCTCTGACATGACCCGCGGGTGTGGCGCAGCTGCCGCCACGCAGGACCATCTGATTGGCC